>NZ_JBHXQY010000003.1:0-160254 GCF_042716955.1 Nocardiopsis sp. NPDC058631
ACAGGCCCGGACCCCGTGGCCCGGGCCGCCGGCCCTGCTCTTCCGCTCCTGTTCATAAAACGTTTCAAGATCGTGGACCTGCCTGCTCTTCCTCTAAGTTCGGGGAGATATTGACACGCAAGAAGAGCTGCAGGTAGTTTCAGCGAAACCTGAGTGAAACGATTCAATCGCGCTCGATCACCGGTCCGACCGGCCGGTCCGCCCTCCCCGAACGGAGCCCTCCGTGGCAGCACCCACCGACCGCCGCGCCGACGCCCTGGACGTCCTGCGGCGCCAGCACATCGAGCTCCCCTCCTGGGCCTTCGGCAACTCCGGCACCCGGTTCAAGGTGTTCGCGCAGCCCGGGGTCCCGCGCGACCCCTGGGAGAAGATCGCCGACGCCGCCCAGGTCCACCGGCTCACCGGCGTCGCACCCACGGTCGCCCTCCACATCCCCTGGGACCGGGTCGACGACTACGCCGCCCTCGCCGCCCACGCACGCGACCTGGGGGTGGGCGTCGGCACCATCAACTCCAACGTCTTCCAGGACGACGACTACCGGCTCGGCAGCGTCACCAACCCCGACCCCGCCGTCCGCCGCAAGGCGATCGACCACCTCCTGGACTGCGTGGACGTCATGGACGCCACCGGCTCCCGCGACCTCAAGCTGTGGTTCTCCGACGGCACCAACTACCCCGGGCAGGACGACCTGCGCGCCCGCCAGGACCGCCTCGCCGAGGCGCTGTCCGAGGTCTACGGCCGCATCGGCCCCGACCAGCGGCTCCTCCTGGAGTACAAGCTCTTCGAACCCGCCTTCTACGCCACCGACGTCCCCGACTGGGGCACCGCCTACGCCCACTGCCTCGAACTGGGCGAGAAGGCCGTGGTCTGCGTCGACACCGGTCACCACGCCGCGCACACCAACATCGAGTTCATCGTCGCGTTCCTGCTCAGGGCCGGAAAGCTCGGCGCCTTCGACTTCAACTCGCGCTTCTACGCCGACGACGACCTCATGGTCGGCGCCGCCGACCCCTTCCAGCTGTTCCGCATCATGTACGAGGTCGTGCGGGGCGGGGGGACGGCCGAGGACACCGACGTCGCGTTCATGCTCGACCAGTGCCACAACATCGAGCCCAAGATCGCCGGACAGATCCGCTCGGTGATGAACGTGCAGGAGGCCACCGCCAAGGCCCTGCTCGTGGACGCCGACGCGCTCGCCGCGGCCCAGCGCGACGGCGACGTCCTCGCGGCCAACGCCGCCCTGATGGACGCCTACAACACCGACGTCCGACCCCTGCTCGCCGGGCTGCGCGAGGACCAGGGCCTCGACCCCGACCCCATGGCCGCGCACGCCCGCTCCGGCTACATGGAGCGCGTCATCGACGAGCGCAAGGGCGGCACCCAGGCCGGGTGGGGCGCGTGAGCGAGCAGGACGCACCCACCGACCACAGCACCCCTCAGGGAGACACCGTGTCCGACTCCGTCGTCGACCAGCTCATCGCGCGCAGCAACGCCCTCGGCGCGGACCCGCGCAACACCAACTTCGCCGGGGGCAACACCTCCGCGGCCGGCACCCGGACCGACCCCGTCACCGGAGGGCCCGTCGAACTCCTGTGGGTCAAGGGCTCCGGAGGCGACCTGGGCACCCTCACCGAGGACGGCCTCGCCGTCCTGCGCCTGGACCGCCTGCGCTCCCTCGTCGACGTCTACCCGGGCGAGGAGCGCGAGGACGAGATGGTCGCCGCGTTCGACCACTGCCTGTTCGGCAGGGGCGGGGCGGCCCCCTCCATCGACACCGCCATGCACGCCCTCGTCCGCGCCGCCCACGTCGACCACCTGCACCCCGACTCCGGCATCGCCCTGGCCACCGCCGCGGACGGCGAGCGACTCACACGCGAGTGCTTCGGCGACCGCGTCGTGTGGGTGCCCTGGCGCCGCCCCGGCTTCCAGCTCGGCCTGGACATCGCCCGTATCGCCGAGGAGAACCCCGACGCCATCGGCGCCGTCCTCGGCGGCCACGGCATCACCTCCTGGGCCCAGAGCAGCGAGCAGTGCCAGGCCAACTCGCTGGAGATCATCCGCACCGCCGAGGCCTTCCTCGCCGAACGCGGACGCCCCCAGCCCTTCGGCCCGCCCCTGCCCGGCTACGGCGCCCTGCCCGCCGCCGAGCGCCGCGAGCGCGCCGCCGCCCTCGCCCCCGTGCTGCGCGGCCTGGCCTCCACCGACCACCCCCAGGTCGGCCGCTTCACCGACGCCGACGTGGTCCTGGACTTCCTCGCCGGTGCCGAGCACCCGCGCCTGGCCGCCCTCGGCACCTCCTGCCCCGACCACTTCCTGCGCACCAAGGTCCGACCCCTGGTCCTCGACCTGCCGGCCGACGCCCCGCTCGACGACGCCGTCGCCCGCCTCAAGGAACTGCACGAGGCCTACCGGAACGACTACCGGGCCTACTACGAGCGCCACGCCAACCCCGACAGCCCCGCCATGCGCGGCGCCGACCCCGCGATCGTGCTGATCCCCGGCGTGGGCATGTTCTCCTTCGGCAAGGACGCCAAGACCGCGCGCGTCGCCGGCGAGTTCTACGTCAACGCCGTCAACGTGATGCGCGGCGCCGAGGCCGTCTCCACCTACCGGCCCATCGAGGAGTCGGAGAAGTTCCGGATCGAGTACTGGGCCCTGGAGGAGGCCAAGCTCGCCCGGATGCCCCGGCCCAAACCGCTCGCCACGCGCGTCGCCCTCGTCACCGGCGCCGCCGGCGGGATCGGCAGGGCCATCGCCGCACGGCTCGCCGCCGAGGGCGCCTGCGTGGTCGTCGCCGACCTCGACGCCGACCGGGCCGCCGCTGCCGCCGCCGAACTCGGCGGATCCGACGTCGCGGTCGGGGTGGCCTGCGACGTCAGCGACGCCGACGCGGTGGCACGGGCCTTCGCCGAGGCCGCCCTGGCCTTCGGCGGCGTCGACCTGGTGGTCAACAACGCCGGGCTCTCCATCTCCAAGCCCCTCCTGGAGACCACCGAACGCGACTGGGACCTCCAGCACGACGTCATGGCCAAGGGCTCCTTCCTGGTCTCCCGCGAGGCCGCCCGGGTGATGACCGACCAGGGTATGGGCGGCGACATCGTCTACATCGCCTCCAAGAACGCCGTGTTCGCCGGTCCCAACAACGTGGCCTACTCCGCCGTCAAGGCCGACCAGGCCCACCAGGTGCGCCTGCTCGCCGCCGAACTCGGCGGCGTGGGCATCCGCGTCAACGGCGTCAACCCCGACGGGGTCGTGCGCGGCTCCGGGATCTTCGCCGGTGGCTGGGGAGCCCAGCGGGCCAAGGTGTACGGGGTCAAGGAGGAGGACCTGGGCGCGTTCTACGCCCAACGCACCATCCTGGGCCGCGAGGTGCTGCCCGAACACGTCGCCAACGCCGTGTTCGCGCTCACCGCCGGGGAGCTGGCGCACACCACCGGGCTGCACATCCCCGTCGACAGCGGTGTGGCCGCCGCGTTCCTGCGATGAGCGCCTCCCGCACCCCCGGGGCGAGCCCGCGCGTCCACGCGGCCGTCGACCTCGGCGCCTCCAGCGGCCGGGTCATCACCGGCCGCCTGGAGGGCGGCCGGCTCCACACCGAGGAGGTCGCCCGCTTCCCCAACGGCCCCGTCCCGGTGCCCTCACGGGGGCGCGACACCCTGTACTGGGACATCCTGTCCCTGTACAAGGGGGTGCTGGAGGGCCTGCGCCTCGCCGCCGAGCCCCACGGCGGCCTGGCGTCGGTGGGCATCGACTCCTGGGCCGTCGACTACGGACTGCTCGACGGTGACGCCGCGCTGCTCGGCAACCCGGTGCACTACCGCGACGCGCGGACCGTGGGCGCCCCGGAACGGGTGTTCGAGCACCTGCCCGCGGCCGGGCTGTACGCGGTCAACGGCCTCCAGGTCCAGCCGTTCAACACGCTCTTCCAACTGGCCGCGGCGTCCGACGACGGCCAGCTCACATCCCTGGCCCGGGACCTGCTGCTCATCCCCGACCTGCTGGGGTACTGGCTGACGGGAGAGCGGGTGGCGGAGCTGACCAACGCCTCCACCACCGGACTGGTGGACGTGCACACCCGCGCCTGGGCCGACGTGTGCCTGGACGTGCTGGAGGGGCCCTTCGGGGTGCCGGTGCGAGGACTGCTGCCGCGCCTGGTCGAACCGGGCACGGTCGTGGCGCCCCTGCGCCGGCGGGACGCGGTGGGCTCCGCCGCGGGGGCGCCCCTGGTGGCGGTGGGCTCCCACGACACCGCCTCCGCCGTGGTCGCCGTACCGGCCACCACGCCGAACTTCGCCTACGTCTCCTCGGGGACGTGGTCGCTGGTCGGGGTGGAACTGGACAGCCCCGTCCGCACGGAGGAGAGCCGGGCCGCCAACTTCACCAACGAGCTCGGCGTGGACGGCACCGTCCGCTACCTGCGCAACGTGATGGGCCTGTGGGTGCTCCAGGAGTGCCTGCGCACGTGGCGCGCGCAGGGCAGGGAGGTCGACCTGGCCGACCTGCTCGAACGCGCCGCCCGGGTGCCCGCCCTGTCCTGCGTGGTCGACGTCGACGACCCCCGGTTCCTGCCGCCGGGCGACATGCCCGCGCGCGTGGCCGCGTTCGCCGCCGGAACCGGGCAGACGCCTCCGGGCAACGACGCGGAGACGGCCAGGTGCGTCCTGGACTCCCTCGCCCTGGCCTACCGCCAGGCCGTCCACCAGGCCGCGGACCTGAGCGGGCGGCGCGTGGACGTGGTCCACGTCGTGGGCGGGGGAGCCAACAACGCCCTGCTGTGCCAGCTCACCGCCGACGCCGTGGGCCTGCCCGTCGTCGCGGGCCCCGCGGAGGGCGCGGCCGTCGGCAACCTGCTCGTGCAGGCCCGGGCGGTCGGTGAGGTCGAAGGAGGCCTGGCGGATCTGCGCAGGATCGTCGCGGACTCCACCCAGACCCTCCGCTACGAGCCGAGCGGCCCCGTCGGGCCGTGGGAGGCCGCCCAGCGGCGCCTCCACGGGTAGGGACGGGAAGGGACCGCGCGCACTCCCGGCCTGTACGGGCGGGAGGCGGTCCCGGAACCGTCGGTGTCCCCGAGGGGCGGTGGTCCGGCCGCGCCTCGGGGAGAGGTCACCGACAGGGACATACACCGCCAAGTGCTATGTGTAATAGTGAAGTAACTCATGGTTATAATCTTGGCCAAGGAGGCGCGGTTCCCGACCGAACCCCGTCCCTGGTGCGAGTGAGCCGTCCTGCCCCCGGCACGACGGACCTCCCTGCCCCGGCGAAACGGCCCGCCCCCGGGGCCCTTCGGCTTCCTGTCGGCCCCGGTGGCCCAGCGCGCGCCAGCCACCAGGCAGCCGACCACAGGAAGGGCCGTTGTGCTCCAGATTCCCATCGACGAGTTGCAGATCGCGCCCGGGTACGCCGTGGAATGGACGATCTCCTTTCCGACGCACGGTGGCGACACAGGCACCGGACAGCCGCGCCGCCTCGCCTCCTACATCCAGGACAAGCACTTCGCCGTCGCCCGGTACATGGACCAGGAGGACATCACCTGCCCGTCCTACCTCGGCGGATCGTTCGAGATCCGGGGGCGGCTCGACCGCGAGGCGCTCGACGACGCGCTGCTGCACCTCGTACGGCGCCACGAGGTGCTGCGCTGGGTGTTCCAGGAGTCCGACGGGGGGCTGGACGTCAGCGTCCTGGAACCCGAGCAGGTCAAACTCGACGCCGTCGACGCGGGCCCTGTCGCCACGTCCGCCGCGGCCCGCGACTACGTGCACCGGTTCCTCCAGGGAACCGACACACTCCGCGGACCCTGGTTCGTCATGGGGGCGATGATCGGCGAGGAGTCCACGACCCTGTACTTCGCCTGCGACCACCTGGTGTCGGACGGGGTGTCCACACCCATCGTCGTCCGGGACGTCTCCACCGCCTACGAGGCCCTCGCGGCCGGCCGGCCGGTCGAGTTGCCCGAGACGGGCGGCTACGGGGACTACGCGGCCCAGGAGCGCCGCCGCGGCCACTCCATCGGCCCCGACGACAGCCGACTGGACTACTGGAAGGGGTTCGTGGCGCGCAACGGCGGTGTCTTCCCGAGGTTTCCGCTCGAACTGGGGGTGGAGCCGGGTGTCCTCCACCCCGTGGTCAACGAGGTGCACGCACTGCTGACCGGACAGGACGCCGACGCGATGGAGGCCCGCTGCCGCGCGGCGGGCAGCGAACCCACCGCCGGGATCCTGGCCGCCGTGGCGGTCAGCCTCGCCAAGGAGGGCGGGCCGCAGGTCTACCGGGCGCTGCTCCCCGTCAGCCGCCGCAACCGCGTCGCCTACACCCACAGCATGGGCTGGTTCGTCAACACGCTCCCGATCGAGTTCTCCGTGGAGGGCGGAGGGGATTTCGGGGAGGTCGTCTCCAGGGTGCGCGCCGCGCTCCTGGTGATGCTGAGGAGCGTCAACGTCCCGTTCGACCGCGCCGTCGAGGTGATGACGGAGGGGGAGGAGCCCGGGAGCTGGCCCTACCCCGTCAACTTCTTCTCCTACCTCGACTTCAGGAGGACGCCGGGAGGGGCCGACCACGTGGCGCGCAAGGCGTGCGGGCACGTGTGGGGCTCGCACAGCGACGGCATCTTCTTCTGGTTCTACCGCAACGACGGCGGGCTGTACGTCAACACGGTCTTCCCCGACACGCCGCAGGCGCGGAGCTCCACGCGCGGGTACCTGCGGACGCTGGGGAGGACGCTCGCCGCGGCCACCCGCGACGGCACCTTCTGACCGGAGCGGGCCCCTCGCGGCACGGGGAGGGGGACCCGCACGGCCCCGGCCCCCGGTCCGCCCCCGTCACAAACCCCGGCCGGGGGATCCCACCGCGTCCTGCCACTCCCTCAGGAGCTCCCTCGTCCGTACCGTGTCCGCGTGGTCGGGCCCCAGGACACGGGCCTGGTCCGAGAGCAGGGGGAGCAGGAGCGCGACCGCGCCGTGCGGGTCCCCGGCCCACCCGCTCCAGTGGGCGACGTACGCACGGCACCGCAGGGTCTGCGCGTGCTCGGGCCCCAGCACGCGCAACATGTCCTCCAG
Organism: Nocardiopsis sp. NPDC058631; assembly: GCF_042716955.1. Classification (NCBI taxonomy): domain Bacteria; kingdom Bacillati; phylum Actinomycetota; class Actinomycetes; order Streptosporangiales; family Nocardiopsidaceae; genus Nocardiopsis; species Nocardiopsis sp. NPDC058631. The sequence continues at coordinate 7,053 of NZ_JBHXQY010000003.1, forward strand.
GAGCCCGCGCAGCGACGCCAGAGCGCCCGCCCGGTCCCCGTCCGCGGCCTTCCAGTGGATGATCCTGAACCGCAGGGACAGGGTCTCGGGGTGGTCCGGGCCGAGCACGCGGGACTGGTCGTGCAGGAGCGGTTCGGCCAGCAGGAGGGCGCGGGCGTGCCCCTGCGCCCGGTCGACCAGGTAGGCGGTGTGCCGGCGGGTCCGCAGCGTCTCGACGTGCTCGGGCCCCAGCACGCGCTCCGTCTCCACCAGCAGCGCCTCGTACCCGTGCTGCGCGTCCTCGACGTCACCGCGCGCCTCCGTCCAGCGCGCGATCTCCCGCCGGGTGGACAGGGTGCCGTGGTGGTGCGGTCCCAGGACGCGCAGCTGCTCCAGGAGCAGCGCCCGGTGGGCACGCAGGGCGGTCCCGGGCTCCCCGGCCTGGGCCGCCGACCGGGCCCTGTCCTCCAGCACCGTGAGCGCGTCCGACCGGGTGCCCGGGGCGGCCGTGTCGGGCGGCGGCAGCGGCGCGGGGGAACCGCTGGGAGGCGCTGTCCCCGGCCCCGGCGCGGTGCCCCCGGTGCCCCCGGTGCCCCCGGGGGCACCGGGGGCGGCGGGGGTGGCGGGGCCGGCACCCGGCGCGGGGACCGCCAGGTGCGGTGGCGGCCAGGCCCCGCTGAGGTCGTCGTCCCCGAACAGCGCGAGGATCTCCACGGGGGCCGGCCGGCGCTCGGGGTCGTGCCGCCAGCACGCGGCGACCAGCGCCCGCAGGTCGCCGGGCACCCCGTCCGGCTCCGGCGCGGGGCCGATGAGCCGCCGGATGACGGCCGGCACGGACGGCGCCGCGAACGGGTTCGTGCCGGTGGCCGCGTAGGCGAGCACCGTCCCCAGCGAGAACACGTCCGAGGCGGGCCCCACCACCGCGCCCTCGGTCTGCTCCGGTGACATGTAGGAGGGGGTGCCCACCGGCATACCCGTGAGGGTCACCCGCGCCGCGTCCGGTGCGCGGACGATACCGAAGTCGATGATCCGCGGACCGTCCGAGGCGAGGATGATGTTGTCGGGCTTGAGGTCGCGGTGCGTGAGCCCGCAGGCGTGGATGGCCTCCAGCCCCTCGGTGATCCCCGCGGCCAGCGCGCGCAGGGCCTCCTGCGGCAGCGGGCCGTGCTCGCGCACCGCCAGGCCCAGGGATGGGCCGGGGATGAACGCGCTCGCGATCCAGGGGGACGGCGCGTCCGGGTCCGCGTCCACCACCGGGGCCGTGTGGAAGCCGCCGACCCGGCGGGCGGCCTCGACCTCGCGGGCGAACCGTGCCCGGAAGTCCGGTTCGTCGGCGTACTCGGTGAGGACGACCTTGACGACGATCCGCCTGCTGGCCGGGGTGAGGGCGAGGTACACGCGGCCCATGCCGCCCGCCCCCAGACGGTGGGTGAGTCGGTAGCGGCCGACACGCGCGGGGTCGGTGGGGTGGAGTGGTTGCACTATCCGTCGGCTTTCCGGACGCGGGAACAGGAAGGGGGGCGAAGAAGTATCCCAGCCCGCGCCGCCCGTCCGCTCCGGCCCCGCCGCGCGGGGAGGGGCCCGTACCAGAGCCAGGCGCGGCGGTGGCGCAGCATGACCACGGTGGGGTCCAGGGCGTGGGACTCCACGAGCTCCAGGGCGATCCGGGCCTTCGGCTCCTGGAAGAGCGGCTCGCCGCCTCCCGGCGCCGTCCTCCCCGATGACGGGGTGCGTCACCTCGGTCACGGACGTGCCGCCGGCCGCGACGGCCCTGCGGTGCGCGGCGTCGGCGTCCTCGACGTAAAGGCGCGGGAACGCGGGCGTGGGCGGCCAGTCCTCGGGCCCGTCGGTCAGGCGCACCGGGCCGACGGCGGAGGGGGCCGTCCCACTCGCAGCCGGCCTGGGTCCTTCGGGCTCAGCGGCTCATCGCGGTCTCCACGTCGATGCGCGCCAGTTTCTCGGGATTGCGCACGGCGTACAGCCCGGTGACGAGGCCGTCGTCGACGCGCACCGCCAGGACGCTGTCGGCCTCTCCGTCCAGCCCGATGATCAGTGCGGGGTGCCCGTTGACCTGTACCGGCCGCAGCGACGCCGCGATAGCGAGCCGGCCCAGCACGCGGGTCACCCGGTCGGCGCCCACGACGGGTGCCAGCGCGGCTCGAACGACTCCGCCGCCGTCGGTCAGCAGGACGACGTCCGGTGCGAGGACGTCGAGCAGGCGTTGCATGTCGCCCGTTCCGACCGCCCGCTGAAAGGCGTCGAGCACGTCGCGGGTCCTGGCCGGGGAGAAGTCCCCGCGCGGCCGGCGCTCGGCGACACGGTTGCGCGCGCGGTGGGCGATCTGGCGGACGGCCGCCGGGGTCTTGTCGACGGCGGCCGCGATCTCGTCGTAGCCGAGGTCAAAGACCTCGCGCAGCACGAACACCGCCCGCTCGGTCGGCGCGAGCGTCTCCAGCACCAGCATCATCGCCATCGAGACGCTGTCGGCCAGCTCGACGTCGTCGGCCACGTCGGGCGCGGTCAGCAGCGGCTCCGGAAGCCAGGGGCCGACGTAGGACTCCTTGCGCCGGCGGAGCGTGCGCAGCCGGGTCAGCGCTTCGCGCGTGGTGATTCGCACCAGAAAGGCGCGCTGGTTACGCACTGTTTCGAGGTCGACGCGTGTCCACCGCAGCCAGGTCTCCTGTAGGACGTCCTCGGCATCGGCGGCCGAGCCGAGCATCTCGTAGGCGACGGTGAACAGCAGATTGCGGTGGGCGACGAACCCCTCGGTGGCGGGGTCCACGCGGTCGTCGCGGGCGAGGTGTTCGGCTGTGGCGGTGGTTCGCTCGCTGCCCTCGTTCATTCCCGGCTCCTGCCTGTTCGCTCTTGTCGGGGTTGCACGAATTTCCCCGGGGGACGCTCGACAGCACCGACACTCTCGACCGCGTCACGCACAAGATGCCGCCCCTGGCCGCTTTGTGACAGCCGAAACGGGTGGCCTGTGACACATCACCGCACTGTCACAGGGGCCGGGCGGACGGCTTCTCATGGTCGTCAACATGCCGCGCGGCATGCGATCCACGAGTGAGGACGAAACATGGAACCCCGTATCAACCTGATGACCAACAAGATCGGCGCCAAGGTCAGCAAACGGGTCTACAACGTCAACCTGGCGATTCAGGAAGCATCGCTGCCCAAGGCCCTCCAGGAGTTGGTGGAGCTGCGCGTCAGCCAGATCAACGGTTGCGGCTGGTGCGTCGACGTCCACACCAAGGAGGCCGCGGCCGCTGGTGAGACCGCGGACCGGATCAACCTGGTCGCCGCCTGGCGCGAGTCCACCGTGTTCACCGACACCGAGCGGGCCGCGCTGGCGCTTGCCGAGGAGGGAACCCGGCTCGCCGACGCCCACCGTGGCGTGTCCGACGAGACCTGGGCCCAGGTGCGAGAGCACTACGACGACGACCAGGTCGCGGCGCTGGTCTCCCTGGTTGCCATGATCAACGCCGCCAACCGGCTCGGTGTGATCACGCGCATGCAGGGCGGTTCCTATGACCCCGGCATGTTCACCAGCCTGTCGAACTGATCGCGGGTGAGTCGCGGACGGGCCCGGGACGGTTCGATCCGGGCCGGGTCCGCACGGTTCCAGGCGCGGACCATCGACGTCGCGCACCTGAAGCGGTTCAGGGCCGGGGATTTCACCGGTGACACCACCGTGATGGTCCTCGGCCCGAAGCAGTCAGGCTGAAACCGGACCGGCCGGCCCATGCCCGGACCCGTCGTCGGAATTCTCCGTCAGGATCACCGGGACCCGAGAGGCCCGGGTCCCGGGGCCGTCCCATTGTCAATTCTATCGTTTTTCGATAGATTCCTATCGAAAATCGAGTCAAGGGGATGCGATGGGGAAGATGACAGTGCTGGCGCTGCGCTCCGTGCTCGTGATGTTGCTCGGAGGCTCGGTATTCGTGCAGGCGGTCATGGTGCCGCTGCTGGCCGTGGACCTGCGCGAGGCCGGTGCCGACCCGCTGCTCGTGCGCGCCCCCGTGGTCGCGATCGTGTTCCTGGGCATCGTGGCGGTCCAGGCCGTCCTGGTCTGTGTGTGGCGCCTGGTGACGATGGTGCGGCGCGCAACCGTGTTCTCCAGCGCCGCCTTCCGGTACGTCGACGTGATGACCGGCGCGATCGTGGCGGCAGCCCTCCTGGTGTTCGGGCTCGGGTTCGTCATGGCCCCGGGTGAGGACGTGCCACCGGGTGTGGTCCTGCTGGTGGGCGGGGCGGGCATCGCGGTCCTGGGGGTCGCGCTCATCGTGGTGGTGCTGAGGGCGCTGCTGGCCCAGGCGATCGCGAGCGAGGCCGAGGCGTCCCGGCTGCGGGACGAGCTCGACGAGGTGGTCTGATGCCGACCGTCGTCGACCCCGACGTGGTGCCGGCCAGGCACAGGACGCGGGGGCGCCCTCCCCACAGGACCCGGGGAGGGCGCCCCCGTGGCGCGCGGACGCGCCCCGCGGTACGAGCGGGCTCAGACCGTACCGTCCTCCCTCTTCTTCGCCGCGCGGACGACCCGGGCGGCCTGCACCCGCGTGACCGGCATGTCCCGGGCGTCGACGGAGGGGCGCGCGGCGTCCGCGGCCCCGGCAGGCGCCGGGTCCGCGCCTGATCCGGGCTCGGACCCCCCTGCCCCGCCGACCGCCGTGTCCCCGCCGGTAGCGGGCATGTCCAGGGTGTCGCGGAGCCGCACCGCGGGCAGGAAGAGGGCCACGGCGAGGCCGAGCAGGGCGATGCCCGCGGCGACGAGGAAGATGTCACCGGTCGCGGACCCGTACGCCGACTCCACGATCTCCCGGACGAACGGCGGCATGGCCGCCAGGTTCAGGGTCCCGCTGCCCGCCGACGCGGAGGCGTCGGCACCGGCCCCCGCCAGCCCGTCGGAGATGTTGGTGCCGACCCTGTTGGCCAGGATCGCGCCCAGCACCGACACGCCCATGGTGCCGCCCAGGGAGCGGAAGAAGGTGATGGCCCCGCTGGCCGCGCCGAGTTCGCTCAGCGGGACGGAGTTCTGCACCACGAGGACCAGGTTCTGCATGGACATGCCCACGCCGACACCCACCAGCAGCATCCCCGCCGACACGAGGAGCAGCGAGGTGGTCTCGTCGATGGTGGACAGCAGGAGGAACCCCAGGGTCAGGGAGACCAGGCCGGTGACCACGTACGGTTTCACCCGGCCGGAGTTGGACACCATGCGTCCGGAAACGGTCGAGGAGGCCATCACCCCCAGCATGAGCGGGGTGGTCAGCAGCCCCGCCGCGAGGGGCGAGTAGCCGCGCGCGAGCTGGAAGTACTGGCCGAGGAAGACGGCCCCGCCGAACATGGCCATGCCGACCGCGATGCTGGCCAGGATGGCGATGGCGGTCTCCCGCCGCACCACCAGGTGCAGTGGAATGACGGGCTGCGAGACCCGCGACTCCACCCATACGGCCAGGCCCAGCAGGACGGCGCTGCCCGCGACCATGGCGGCGGACGGCCAGGAGATCCAGGCGAAGTCGTCGCCGACGAAGGTGACCCACAGCAGCAGGGTGCTGACGCCGGCCGCGATCAGGAGGGCCCCGGCGTAGTCGACCTTCGTGTCGGGGCGGCGGATGTCGTTCAGCTTCAGGGTCCGGCCGAGGACGACGGAGGCGACGACCATGAACGGCACGCCGATGAAGAAGCACCAGCGCCACCCGAGCCAGGAGATGTCGGTGATGGCGCCGCCGATCAGCGGCCCGCCGACGGTGGCCAGGGCCATGACGCCGCCGATGTAGCCGTTGAAGCGGCCGCGCTCCTTGGGGCTGATCAGCGTGGCGATGATCACCTGGACCAGCACCTGGGAGGCGCCCATGCCGAGGCCCTGGACGGCGCGGAACGCGATCAGCTGACCGGTGGTCTGCGCGAACCCGGCCAGCAGCGACGAGACGACGAACAGGACGATCGACAGCTGGAGCAGCTTCTTCTTGTCGAACAGGTCGGCGAGCTTGCCCCAGACGGGGGTGGAGGCCGTCGACGCCAGCAGGGTCGCGGTCACCACCCAGGTGTACTGCGACTGGGTCCCGTCGAGGGAGCCGACGATCTGGGGAAGGGCCACCGACACGATGGTGCCGCTGAGCATCGTCACGCCGAGCACCAGGAGCAGCCCGCTGAGGGAGCGCATGATCGGTGGTTGCCCGGTGTCGGTTAAGGAACGTGTAGTGCTCAAGGAACGACCTCTGCGAGAACGGAAGCGGCCTCGACGGGCCGCGAAGACTGCTCAGAAGGCAAAACTGCATGATGGGCATTTTTGCACTCCATGTAGAATAACACCGTGGACAGGACACAGGGTCTGCGGGAACGTAAAAAGGCCGAGACGAGACGAGCGGTACACACCGCAGCCGTGCGCCTCACACGCGAGCGCGGGTTCGACCAGGTCACCGTCGAGGCGATCGCCGAAGCCGCCAACATCTCCCGCCGCACGTTCTCCAACTACTTCGCGTGCAAGGAGGAGGCCCTGCTGCACGGTGAGTGCCTCTACATCGACGCCTTCGCGCGCCACCTGCGCGAACGCCCGCCCGAGGAGCCCGCCTGGACCGCCCTGCGCGCGGCGGTGCGCACCCTCTACTCCTCCTGGGGCAGGCCGATGGACCGCGAGTGGGCGGCGCGCACCCGTATGGCCCGCGATCACCCCTCGCTCCTGGCCCGGCAGCTCGCCAACCAGACCCGGCTCGCCCAGGACCTGGAGGCGGCCCTGGAGGCCAGGGAGGGGCCGCCCGGTGTGCGCCACGGCGTGCTCGTCGGGGTGTTCCTCGCCGGGCTGCGGGTGGCGGTCACCGCGTGGACCGAACAGGAGGGGCGCGAGCTCCTGGCGGTCGTCGACGAGGTCCTGGACGAGGTCGGGGCTCCCTTCGACAGTTGAGGCGGGAGACCGGCCCCGGGCACGGGGCGCCGGTGTCGGCCGGGCCCGGCCGACGGTCCCGCGAAGGCCCGTGCCGCGACCCGCCGGTCCCGCGCGCGGCCGGGATACTGGGGCCCATGGACGACCTCACGCGCTCCCTGCTCCCCCTGACCACCAGCGCCGAGGAGGGCAGACGGGCCGCGCGGGTCGCGCTGCTGCCCGTCGGCAGCCTCGAACAGCACGGCCCCCACCTGCCGCTGGTCACCGACACCGTCGTCGCCTGCGTCCTGAGCCGCGCCCTCGCCGACGACCACCGGGTGCGCGTCCTGCCCCCGGTCACCATCGGGTGCTCCCACGAGCACGCGTCCTGGCCCGGCACCGTCAGCGTCTCCGCGCCCACCCTGCACGCCGTCGTCACCGACATCGCCGCCTCCCTCGGCGGCACCCGGCTCGTCCTGGTCAACGGCCACGGCGGCAACCACGTGCTGGCCAACACCGTCCAGGAGTCCGGCGGACGGATGGCCCTCTTCCCCGGCCCCCACGACTGGGCGGCAGCCCGCGCCGCGGCCGGGATGGCCACCGACAACGACGGTGACATGCACGCCGGTGAACTGGAGACCTCCGTGCTCCTGCACACCGCCCCCGACCTGGTGCGGGAGGGCTACGAGGACGCCGACCACGTCACCCCGCCGCGCGACCACATGCTCACCGTGGGCCTGGAGCCCTACACCGCCTCGGGTGTGGCCGGGAGGCCGTCACTGGCCACGGCGGCCAAGGGCCGCGCCCTCCTGGCCGCGCTCAGCGGCGCCTTCGGGGGGTACATGAGGGCTCTGGACGCGGCGCTCCACCCGGATCCGGGCGCGGTCCACGGGTCCGCCTGACCGGGGCGGGGCGCGTGGGCGGGCCCGGCCCGCTCGCGCGCGCGGTCCGCCGGGGCGGGGGAGCGCGGGCGCTCGGCTCCCCTCGGAGGTGAAGATTCGGATTGCTAGTATCTCGGAAAACGAGATAGAAAGGCTCCGATGGCCTCCCTCCTCTTCGCCGTGTTCGCGCTGGCACACCTGGGCCTGACCGTCTGGCTGGTGAGACTCGCGATCACCCGGCACGCCGCCCACACCTGGCCCGTCGCGCTCGTGGCCGCCGGGCTCGTCTACGACAACGGGATCGTCGCGATCGGTTCCAGCATCGGGGCGGGCGACCTCCTGTACGCGCTGAACCTGCCCCGGTTCCTCGTACACGCCCTGGTCACACCGCTCCTGGTGGTCTTCGCCGTCGGAGCGGCCCGCGACCTCGGGCTGACCTGGGCGCGCTCACGCGCCGTCCGCGCCGCGTTCTGGCTCCTGACGGCCCTGCTCATCGCCTACGGCCTCGCCACCGAAACCGTCGGGCTCGCCCTGGTGCCAGGAAGGGAGGGGGACGCGCTGCGCTACTCCGCCGCCGAGTCCTCCGTGCCGATCCCGTCCGTCACGGCCATCGTCGTGCTGATCCTGGTCGGTGTCGCGTTGTTCCTGCGGGCACGGAGCGCCTGGATGCTGACCGGGGCGGCGTTCATGTTCGCGACCGCGGCGATGCCCTCCGCACCCCTGGCGGTCGGCAACCTGGGCGAGGTCGCCCTCATCGCCGGGCTCGCCCTCACAGCGCGAAAGGCCGGCCACGCCTCTGTTCGCACGCCTTCGGGCCTTGCGAGAACTCCCACTCCCGGGTGAGGGACGGGCGCCTTGCATCCGGCTGTCTTGAATGCCCTGCGACCGTGATGGTCCCCCAGCTACCTGGACGGCCTCTGGTCGTCCATTCGGAGCGCGTCCGGGGCAGGGCATCGTCACTGCCAAGAGCACGGCGGTGTCCGACCCGACCAGGTCGCTCAAAGGCTTCGTCAACACCGGCAAGGTCTGGACACCGCTCGCCGGGTACGGTGCCCAGGGCCCGGCAGGGCAGACGCGCGCGGGCTGCCTCAGTGAACATTTCCTGAGGCAGCCCCGACATTCCAACTTCCAGCGCGAATTCGTTCAAGTCGTTTCACGCGGATCAGGGAACGCTTCGAGCGTGCTCTACCAGCTCTCTCAAAGCCGAGGGGTTCGTGGGCGTCCTGCATGGCGAGCTGTGAAAGCGCGAACAGCTCCGCAGGGTGGTTTCCGCGCCCCGTTCCTGGACAACACCGTTGTGCGAGCCACCCTGGCCGCACCCTCCTGGACCCACCTCAACCACACAGCCACCGCCTACGGGAATGAAGCCATCACCGAAGGCCGCGCCCGTCCCGACGCGCTGGCGACTCTGGCTGACCGCTTCGACCTCCCCCCGAACGTCTGGACGCCGACTTGGCCCCACTCTTGGACGACCTACACCAACGGCGCCTCCTCACCACGGAGGAATTCCGGTGACCAGCCCCATGGCCCTACCCGACCACCACAGGCCGGTGCCCCGGGGATCCAAGATGCTCGCCACGCTGGCGTTCATCTGCGCGATCTGCCTGCTCCGACTGCCACCGCGGGTGCTGGGACAGGTGACTGCCGCTGACGGCCACCAGGTGATCCGGGCCGAGAGGCGCGGCTCTCCACGGGATCCCGTTCCGCTCATCCTCCGGCCCCGAGTGGGGCGCGGGCCCGCTTCCTGCCGGGAAAGGGGCGACCTCCGGTCGGATCGGTCGCTCCCTCGACCGTGAACGGCCTGGCGGCAGGTCCGCCGGCCGTGAGGAAAGAACGCGGTAAGGTCCATGTCTGCGTGCGCCTGAGTCAAAGATCCTCTTTGTGAAATAGTCACATGTATCCCACTTGTTGCTCCTTTTCAGTGTTTTGTTTCGCAGGGTTTCGCCGCCCGGAGAGGCGCCCCGGGAGAAACCGGGAAGAAGACCTCCGCTCACGCGATAGGTTCGCGGGTGGGCCGACTTTTGGATTGCCGGGCATGTGGCGACGCCTGTTCTCATGCCATGTGCTTCCTTTGGTGGAATTGTCCGTTCGGAGAGAAACAGCGGCCTGTTTGCCGTCCGTGAGGAGAGACGTGTGAGTTTGGCGATGACGCCCGAGGACGACACGGATCGGCGTGTGTGCGCCGACGCGGCCGCGTGCACTCCGCCGGGGGCGGACCATGACGAGGGCTACTGGCGGTTCGTCACCTGGCTCGACGACGGCGGCTCCGCAGTCGGCCTCACCGTCCACCTGGCCCGGTACAGGGTCGAGGGCGCTGACGGAGGTCCCACGCACGCCCACGCCGCCACCTGGCACATTCGCCACCGGGACACGGAGAGCTGTGCCGACACCTCCTGGACGGACACGGGGTTCCTCGACCTGGCGCGTGCCGAGGCCGAGAACGACCCTCTCCTGGACCGCAGCGTGCGCGCCGCGATGCTGGACCTCCTCAAACCCGGCGACGGCCTGTACCCCGACCGCGAACTCCCCGGGCCCGTGGTGGCGGACGAGGACGGTCTCGACCTCGACTACGGCGGTGCCGTCCACCTGCGCGCCGTCGGGGACGACCTCCTTCTCGACCTCCGTGGAGACGGGTGCGCCTGGCGTCTGCGCCTCACCCCCGGGGCACTCGCGGTCCCCCGCACGGCCGTGGACGGCGCCCCCTCGACGTGGCGGTCCCAGGTCGTGCCGCGTGTCGCCGTGGAGGGTCTTCGGGACGATGCCGACGGTGAAAGGCCCGTCCACGGCACGGGCTGGTACGAGCACGTCCTGCCGGACGCTCCCCGCAACGTGGCCGAGCCGGTCCCGGACAGCGAACCCGTGTGGACCCGTGCCGTGGCGCTCCTGGACGACGGCTGGACCGTCACCGCCACGCGGCGCGGCCGGGCGGACGCGCTCACGGGACAGATCCGCACCGAACCGGCAGAGGTCGTGCTGCACTCCCCGGAGGGGGAGCGCACGACGGTGCGGGCGAGCGTGTCCGACGCCGTGACCTGGACGTCCCCGGTCAGCCTGCGCACCCACGTCACCGAGTGCGTGGTCGAGGCCCCCGGCGGTCTGCGGCTGCGGGTACGGGCGTGGTTCCCCTTCCAGGAGTCCCGCGCGCTCCTGCACGGCATCGGTACGCTCGTCGCCCACGCCGACGTCGAGGGCGTCCGGGACGGCGTGCCAGTCCACGGACGCGGACACCTGGAGTCTCGCCCGGCCGGCAGGATCACGCGCTTCGAGCCCCACATGCGGGGCATCGGGGCTCTGGTGAGGGAGGAGGTGCGGCGCGTCTACCCCGACAGCCCGGACAGGGACGCCCTCACCGCCCTCGCGGGCCTGGAGGAACACCCCGACGCGCTGGAGGCCTCGGTGGTGGACGACCTGCACGCCGCACTCGTGCGACCGGTCCGCCACATCGCGGACGGCGCGGGCAAGGGCATGCGCACCTACCTGTGGTTGCAGATCGTGGACCTGTACGGGGGCGACACCGAACAGCTCAAGCCCATGCTCGCGGTCATCGAGGGGCTCCAGGCGGGCAACCTCATGATCGACGACATCCAGGACCGCTCACCCGTGCGCAGGGGGCGGCCCGCCGCCCACACGGTGTTCGGAGAGGCGCTGACGATCAACGCCGGGACGGACGCCTACTTCCTCGTCGATCAGGTCCTCCCCCCGATCCTGCCCGGCGACGAGCGACTGCTCCTGTCCGTGTACCGGGTCGTCATGGGCATCATGCGAGTCGGGCACGCGGGCCAGGCCCTGGACATCACCGGCCACGCCACCGCGATGGACGAGGCCGTGCGCACCGGGGAGGCAGGCCCCCTCCTGAAGCGGATCCGCACCGCCCACCTCCTCAAGACAGCCCTGCCCATACGCAGCCTGGCCGAGATCGCCGCGCTCCTGTCCGGGGCTTCCGAGAAGCAGGTCCTGGCCGTCCGCTCCTACAGCGAGAACGTGGGCCTGGCCTTCCAGATCGGAGACGACGCGCTGGACCTGAGCGGGGTCGCCGTGCGCGCCCCCTCCGGGGCGCGGATGTCCACCAAGCTCCGGGCCGAGGACCTGCGGCAGGGCAAGGTGACGATGCCACTGGCCCACGCCGTCGCCCTCCTGCCCCCCGATCGCGTACGCGCGCTCTGGGCACGCGTGCGGGCAGGGGTGACGGACGAGGCGGAGGCCGCGCGGATCGCCGACGAACTCATCGCATGCGGTGCGGCTCGGGCCTGCGAGGACGAGTGCCGCGCCCTGGTCACCGAGGGGTGGGACCGGTTGCGGGCGGACCTGCCCCGGAACTGGTCGGCGCTGGGGCTCCACGCCCTGGGCACCTGGGCCGTCCACCGGAACGCGGAGTGGTGAGCCTGGTGCGTTCCGCGTCACCGTACTCGGAGGAGACAGCCGGCACGCCCGCCTCCGACACGTCCACGCTGAGCGTTCGCGGGGTCCACAAGTCCTACGGTCACCACCGCGTACTCGGCGGCGCCGACCTGGAGCTGCCTCCGGGGTGCCTGGGCGGCGTGGTCGGCGAGAACGGCTCCGGCAAGTCCACCCTCCTGCGGATCCTCGCCGGGCAGCTGGCACCCGACCGGGGCACCGTGACCTACGCCGAACGACTCGGCTACTGCCCCCAGAACACGGTCCTCAACCCGTCGTTCACCGTCCAACAGCACCTGCGGTTCTTCCAGGTCGCCTACGACCTGCCGAACCTGACACTGGCCCACGAGCTCATGGACCTCCTGTCGTTCACCGAGTACCGGCACCACCGCGTGGGCACCCTGAGCGGAGGGACCCGGCACAAGCTCAACCTCACCCTGGCCCTCATGCACGATCCGCCCCTGCTGCTCCTGGACGAGCCCTACCAGGGGTTCGACTGGGACACCTACGAACGCTTCTGGGGGCTGGCCGCCCGCCTGCGCGACCGGGGCCGATCGGTGCTGGTGGTCTCCCACACCGCCTTCGACACGACCCGCTTCGACCGCCTGTGGCGCCTGGAGCAGGGACGTACGGTACTGGTGCCCGCGGGCGCGGGGGAGAGACGATGAACGTGTGTCGGACCTGGAACCGCTACCGGACCGCGACGGTGTTCGCGATCACCGAGCACCTGCGCAACCGCCTGGCCCTGATCCTGATCCTGGGCTTCGTGCCCCTGTGGATCTCACTGGTCCACCTGGTGATCGCCGACGGCGACGTCACGTTCCTGCTGCGCGCCAGCGGTGAGCACCTGACAGTGAACGGCAACCACATCAGCCAGCTCTCGGGGGCGGTCAACGCCGTCACGCTCATCGTCGGCTTCATGATGTTCATCGTGACGTTCCGGTCGGTCGGCTTCGACCAGAGACTGGTACTGGCGGGCTATCCCCGCGGGCACCTGCTGGCGGCCAAGCTCACCGCGCTGATCCTGGCCGCGTCGGCGGTGTGCGCCTACGCCACGGCGGTGACAGCCGTGTACTGGACCCCCGAACGGCCGGTGGTGCTGTGGATGGCGCTGTGCGGTGCCGCGCTGGCGTTCGGCGGGATAGGGATCGCCCTCGGGGTGGCCCTGCGCGGGGAACTGGAGGGCATGTTCATCGTGATCATGCTCAGCATCATCGACATGGGCCTCCAGAACCCGGTGGCCACCCCGGCCGCCGACAGCGACATCGTGCGCTACCTGCCCTCGTACGGGAGCATGCAGTCGGGAACGGCGGCGGGGTTCGTGGAGAACGTCCCCTGGTCCCACATGGGGTTGGGGCCACTGTGGTTCGTGTGCGCGGTGGTGGTGGCGGGCACGGTGCTGTGGATGCGCACCCGTGACCGCCGCGCACCTCTGGCCGGGATGCGCGGGCGTGTTCCGTACCGGGTGTGATGGACGGTCGGGCGAACCGCCGGCACCGATGGGGCCGGAAGGGCCTGTGGGACGCGCAGACGCGAGTGGCGAGCGGCCGGGGCGGGTCCGGTGCGCAACCTGGGAGGGGTCGCGCTCATCGCCGGGCCCGTCCTCACCGGGCGCCGCCCGGGCGCTGCTGCCGCGCCTCTCCCCGCCTCCGGTTCACAGGGGAGGTGACGCCGCCGGGTCCCCGGCCCCGCGGCGGCGCACGAGCCGCACCAGCAGGACCGCGGCGCCCGGCAGCGCCGCCACCAGGGCGAGGAGCCCGTAGACCACCGACGCCGTCAACCCCGTCGCGGCTCCCAGCCCCGCCGCGCCGAACGCCAGTGCCGTGACCGCCTCACGCGGACCCCAGCCGCCGACGTTGACCGGCACACTCATCGCCAGGAGCGCCAGGACCAGCAACGGGACCAGTTGGGGGACCGGGGCGGAGGACCCGGCCAGCCTCGCGGCCAGGACGAACAGGGACACGTGCCCGGCCAGCGCCGCCGCCGACAGCGCCACCAGGAGCGGCCCGTGCGCGAACACCCCCGCGCGGGCGTCGGACGCGGCGGTGCGCAGACCGCGCCACCAGCGGGCTTGGCGGGCACGGCCCGCCCGCAGGCCCGCCGCGACCGCCAGGGCGGCCAGTGCCATGATCCCCGCCGACACCCCCACCGCCCGTAGCCCCGGGCCGAGCAGTGCGGCCGGCAGGGCCAGGAGCAGCACCGCGCCCGCCGATGCCAGTACCGCCTGACCCACCGTGCGCTCCAAAACCACCGCGCGTACGCCCCGCCCGAGGTCGCCGCTGGACCGGCCGTGGCCGACCGCGCGGTTCACGTCGCCGAGCACCCCGGCGGGCAGCGCCGCGTTCAGGAACACGGACAGGTAGTAGTCGGCCACCGCGCGGCGGAACGGCAGCCGCAGGCCCACCCCGCACGCCACCACCCGCCAGCGGGCCGCGCACAGCACCGTCGTCGCCCCGCCGACCACCAGGGCGGCCAGGGCGGAAACGGCGTCCACCGCGGAGAACGCGTCGGTGAACGCCTCACGCGGGTACCACCACACCACCGCGGCCAGGACCGCCGCCCCGGCCAGCGTCCGCGCCCACGCCCTCCACCGGCCCAACGGGGCCCCTCCGGCCGGGGCCGCGGGACCGCCCGCCCCCGCCCCGTCCCGCAACCCCCGTGTGGTCGTGGTACTCATGTGCTCGTCGCCCCTCGAACTGCGGTGGGCGCCACCGGTCCGCCGTAGGTGGGTGTGCTCCCCGCCGGGTGACCCCGGCAAACTCCGTGGAGCCGCCCGATCCGCGTGCCCCCGCCCGGTGGGACGCGCACCGGGCAGGGGACGCGCACCTTTCGCGGTCCTCGCGGCGCAACCGGGAGGGCGCCCGCGGCGCAACCGGCTCCCGTGGCCGGCCGCGGGACCCTCACACGGGTTCCGGGGAACGCGGAAGCACCAGGAGGTCGGTGTGGTGCACCGTGACCTCCAGTTCCCCCCGTGCGCACTGCGCCAGCCGGCGCTCCAGGTACGCGCCGTGGGGCAGGGACGGGTCCTGGTCGACGGCGGCGCCCACCCAGCCGCGCAGCCACGCCCGTGTCAGCGCCGCGTCGCCGGGTCCCAGGCGCCACGGGCTCGGGAACGACCGCACCTGTCGGCCCAGGCCCTCGAACGCGTCGGCCGTGAACGCGGCAGCCTCCGGGCCCAGCCGCCCCTCCCGTCGCTGGTGGTCGTCGAACGCCTGCGCGAACGCCGCGTCCGACGGATCCCCGGGAGAGAGCTCCACCCGGCCGACCACCGAGAGCGAGAACAGCGCGGGACACCCCGCCGCCGCCACCGTCTCGGCGAGCACCCCCGCCTCCGCCCCGGTGAGCAGGTCGAGCAGCGCCGAGGCCACCACCAGGGTCACCCCCGCCAGGTCCGGGGCACGCAGCGCCGCCAGGTCCAGGCGGCGCGTCCGCACCGACGCGGCGGGCACGCGCTTTCGCGCCACCTCCAACAGGGTCGGGTCACGGTCGAACAGGATCCAGCGCTGGGGGCCGGGCAGGCGCGGCCCCAACCAGCGCCCCATCGCCCCCGTCCCGCAGCCCAGGTCGGCGACGACCCGACCGTGGTCGCGCAGGAGCGCGGGCGGCGCGGTGGCGCGTGCCCGCGCGTCCGCGCCCTCGCGCAGCGCCAGCCATTGCGGCGCGAACGCCGGAACCCCGGTCGTGCTCAACGTGCCCCCTCCCGGTCGAGGACGGCGGCCATGCCCCGGGCCGCCGCCTCCCATCCTGCCAAGCCCTCACGCCGTCCGCGGGCCGAACGCCTCAGCCGGTCCCGGAGCGCGGGGCCGGTGAGCCAGCGCCGCAGGGCGTCGGCCAGGGCGTCCGGCTCCCCGGGAGGGACCAGCAGCCCCGGGCGGTTCCCCTCCGCGTCGAGGCCCAGCGCCTCGGGCACCCCGCCCACGTCCGTCGCCGCGACCGGGATCCCCCGGGCCAGCGCCTCGGTCACGACCATGCCGTACGTCTCGGCCCGGGACGGGAGCACGAGCAGGTCGGATCCGGCGTAGGCGGACTCCAGGGCGGCCCCGGTGAGGGGACCGGTGAACCGCACCCGGTCGGCCAGACCGTGTGCGCCCACGAGGTCGCGGAGCCGCTCCTCGTGGGCCTCGGGCCCGGACCCGGCACTGGAGTCGCGGGCCCCCGGGCCGACGCACACGCACCACCAGGGCAAATCCGCCAGCGCGGCGAGCGCGGCCAGGAGGACGTCGTGCCCCTTGCGCGGGGTCACCGAGGCCACGCACAACAGACGGGAGCCGTCGCCGGCGGGGGAGAGGGGCGCCGGGTCCACGCCGGGTTCGACCACGTGCACGCCGCCGATCCCGTGGTGGTCCGCCACCCGCCGCGCGGCCCACCGGCTCGTGGCCACCACGGCGCGGGCGGCACGCAGGACCGTCCGCTCGCGGCCGTCCAGCTCGGCTGCCCGCGCCTGCGGCAGCCCCGTCTCGTCGGCCAGCGGCAGGTGTACCAGGACCACCAGCCGCAGACGGGACGCGTGGGGGAGCACCACCTCGGGCACCCCGCAGGCGACGAGCCCGTCCAGGAGCACCACCGTCCCGTCCGGGACGCCGGCCAGCACGCGGGAGAGCCCGGCCCGCGCCCCGGGGTCCGGGTCCGGCCAGGCGCCGGGGACCGCGGCCTCCCGCGCCGGCCGCCCCAGACCGGCCAGGGCGTCGCGCAGACGGCGGTCGTAGGTACCGCCGCCGCTGGGCGCGCCCCCCTCCGGGACGACGAGGACGGTCCTCACAGCTCGCGCTCGTAGCTCGCCCAGGCCACGTGCGACTCGTGCAGGGTGACCGCTACCGAGTCCAGGCCCCGCGCCCGCGCGTCGATCCGTTCGACCAGCCGGTCCGCGACCACACGGGCCAGGAACTCCGTGGTGGTGTTCACCCCCGCGAAGTCCGGCTCCTCGTCCAGGTTGCGGTAGTTGAGCTCGGCGACCAGGGACCCCAGCTCACGGGTGGCCAGGCCGATGTCCACCACGATGTTGTCCGCGTCGAGCGTGCGGCGGCGGAAGGTGGCGTCCACGACGAACGTCGCCCCGTGCAGGCGCTGGGCGGGACCGAACACCGCACCCCGGAAACTGTGGGCGACCATCAGGTGGTCGCGGACGGTGACGCTGTACATCGGCGTACTCCTCGGATGTCGGAAGCGGTCGTGTCGGGCGCGCGCCACGGGCCGGGGTCAGGGTGCCGGGTAGACGATGCGGTGGCAGAGGGCGGGGAGGCTGCCGTCGGCGATGCGCGGCATCACCGAGGGCAGCTCCTCGAACGCGCTCTCCCCGGTGACCAGCGCGTCGAAGGCGGGATCGTCCAACAGCTCCAGTGCCAGGTCGAGCCGGTCCCCGTAACCGCGCGACCCCCTGCGCGCCGGCGAGACCATGCCCACCTGCGTGGCGCGCACGCTCAGGCGGCGCGAGTGGAAGTGCTCGCCCAGCGGTACACCGACCCGCCGGTCCCCGTACCAGCTCATCTCCACCACCTCCCCCTCCACGCGGGCCAGCTCCAGCGAGCGCTCCAACCCGGCCGCGCTCGCACTGGTGTGGAAGACCCGGTCGCGTTCGCCGCGCGCGTCCTGGGGCAGCGCGAACTCCACCCCGAGCCGCTCGGCGACCTGCGCGCGGGCCGGGTCCACGTCCACCAGCTGCACCCGCACCCCCGGCACCCGGGACGCCAGACGGGCCACGGCGCATCCCACCATCCCGGCGCCGACCACCGTCAGCCGGTCGCCGAGCAGCGGCGGGGCGTCCCACAGCGCGTTCACCGCCGTCTCCACCGTCCCCGCCAGGACCGCGCGCTCCGGCGGAACGCCGTCGGGTACGAGGCGCAGATCCGCTGCCGGGAGCACGAACCGCGTCTGGTGAGGGAAGAGGGTGAACACCGTCGCGCCCACCAGGTCCGGCGCGCCCTCCTCGACCACACCGACGTTGAGGTACCCGTACTTGAACGCGGTGTCGAATCCGCCCTCCTGGAACGGCGCACGCATGACCTGCCGCTGGCTCGGCGGCACCCCGCCCCGGAACACCAGGGCCTCGGTACCCCGGCTCACACCCGAGTACAGCGCGCGCACCACCACCTCGCCGGGCGCGGGAGCGGACAGCTCGCTCTCCCGGATCTCCCCCTCGCCCGGCGACCTCACCCAGAACGCCCGCGCCGTACGGCTCATGCCCCTCCTCCGTGCCGCGTGTCCGCGCGGGGACCGACGGCCCCCGTGCCGGCCCGTCCCGGCCCGGACCGCCACAACCCCACGGCGTCGCGCCCGAACGACCACGTCAGCGACACCAGGGCGGCCGAGACCACCGCCACCGCAGCCCACACGGGGACGCCCGGGGCGGCGGCGACCACCAGGGCCACCCCCTGCACCACGGCCACCGCCTTGCGCGCCTGGCTCGGCGGCAGCGGTCCGCCCAACCACGGCGCGGCCTGCGCCGCGGCGACGAACAGGTACCGCATCGCGCCGATCGCCAGCACCCACCACCCCAGCTCGGACGCCACCCGTACGCTCAGCACCAGGATCAGGAACGCGTCCACCTCCATGTCGAACCGGGCCCCGAAGGGCGACTCCGTCCGGGTACCCCGGGCGACGAGGCCGTCCACCAGGTCCAGGGCCAGAGCGACCGACGCCAGGGCGACCAGGGGCCACGCGGGTCCGCCGTCCGCGACCAGCGCGACCACGCCGCCGACGAGCACCGCCCGTGCGAGTGTCACCCGGTCGGCGGGACCCAGGCGTTCACGGCCGGACCGCCGCGCAGCCCACACCAGGACCGCCGTTCCCGCCAGCAGGTAGACGGCCCCGGCCGCCCAGCCCGCCGGTCCGAGCCCCACCGCGGACCCGAGCAGCGCCAGCAGCGACACCTGCGCGCAGGCGGCCGCGCCGAAGGCGGCGGGATCACCCACGCGGACCGTCCAGGTGCGGGAGGTCGTGGCCCAGCCGGTCCCGCTTGGCGGTCAGGTACGCGACGTTCTCCCTGCGGGCGGGCATCAGCAGCGGGACACGGGAGGCCACCTTGACCCCGTGTTCCCGGAGCGCCCGCACCTTGGCCGGGTTGTTCGACAGGAGCCGGACCGACCGCACCCCGAGGTGGGCCAGGATCCGCGCGGCCGGACCGTAGTCGCGCACGTCCACGGGCAGGCCCAGCGCGGTCGCCGAGTCCACGGTGTCCAGACCGTGCTCGTCCTGGACGGCGAGGGTGCGCACCTTCTCCACCAGCCCGATGCCCCGGCCCTCGTGCCCGCGCAGGTACACCACCACACCCCGCCCCTCGGCGCAGATCAGGTCCAGGGCCGCCTCCAACTGGTCACCGCACTCACAGCGCAGTGCCCCGAAGACGTCGCCGGTCACACACTCGGAGTGCGCTCGCGCCAGCACGTCCTCGCCCTCGCAGACCTCGCCCAGGACCAGTGCGGCATGCTCCCCGCCGTCGGTCGGGTCCCGCAGTGCCAGGACGCGGAACAGTCCCCTCCTGGTGGTCAGCTCCGCCTCTGCCACGGCCTCGGACCCCGCACCGGGGCCGCTCACGTCCGTCCCCTCCAGGACCACCCCGCCCGTGTCCGAACGGTTCCCGCCCGGACCGCCCGTGCCCTGACAGCTCATAAGCCCCTTCGTTCCGAGTCGGGACAGCAACCACACACGCCCGGTGCCCACCGTTCCACTGGGGGAAACCTTGCGCAGGTCGGCTGCGGGGCAAAGGAGGCCAACGGGCCACGGCGGTGTCCGTTTCCGCCCCGGAACCGGTCGTGCGCGATCCCTGTGACCTCCCACCCCCGGGTGGTCGGGGTCCCCGTCCGACCCGGAAGGGGTCTTGGATGGAAAGCGCTTGCCCGCTAGTGTGGGCCGCCCCGCTGTCTGAGGAGGCGTTATCCGTGGGCATCCCCCGGCGTTCCATCCTGAGAAGAAGCCCCCTGGTCGCAGGCGTGTGTGCAGTCGTTCTCGTGGGAGGGGGCGTCGCTCTGGCCGAACCGGCGGGCGGTTCGGGTCTCCAGTTGGAGCGGTTGGACCGGGGTCTGGTCGCGGTCAAGACCGCGGAAGGCGTTTTCCTGAGCTGGCGGCTGCTCGCCCACGAGGTCACCGGGCACACGGACGCCGGGCTCACGGGCCCGAGGTTCGCCGTGTACCGGGACGGCAGGGGCATCGCGACCGTGGCGGACAGCACCAACCTCCTCGACACCGACGGCACGGAGGACGCCGAGTACGAGGTCGTGCCGTTCCCGCGCAACCCCGGCGGACGGCTCGACATCGGGCCCGGGGGCGAGGCGGCCGTGTGGGCGGACGGCCACCACGACCTGCCCCTGCGCAGGCCCGAGGGCGGCACGACCCCTGCGGGGGAGGAGTACGGGTACACCGCCAACGACGTCAGCGTGGGTGACGTGGACGGCGACGGCAGCTACGAGTTCGTCGTCAAGTGGGACCCCACCAACGCCAAGGACGTCTCCCAGCGCGGGTACACGGGCAACACCTACGTGGACACCTACACGCTGGAGGGCGAACTCCTGCACCGCGTCGACCTGGGCGTGAACATCCGCTCGGGCGCGCACTACACCCAGTTCCTCGTCTACGACCTCGACGGCGACGGCCGGTCCGAGCTGATGCTCAAGACCGCGCCGGGGACCAGGACCCTGGCCTTCGACGAGGACGGGACCGCCGCGGAGGAGTACGTGACCCTGCCGGAGGAGGACGTCGAGGCCGGATACGGCCACGGCGACGACTACCGCATGAGCGCCGAGGACTACCACGAGCACCTGGTCGGGGTGTTCCAGGGGTGGCACGAGCACCCCGAGGTGGTGGCGGGGACCTGGCCGCGCACCCTGGAGGAGGCGCTGGGAACGGAACCGGCGTACGACTACCCGCTCGACCGGGAGGACGCCGTGGCCCTCGCGGACTTCTTCGTGGACGAGTACGCCCCGGGGCGCAGCGAACGGAACCTGCTCCGGGAGTTCGAGGGCTTCGTCGTGGACGGACCCGAGTACCTGACCGTGTTCGACGGCCTGACCGGCACGGAGCTGGACACCGTCCGCTACGAGCCCGGGCGCGGCGACGACGGACTCCTGTGGGGTGACTACGCCATGGCGCGCATCGAGCCGGCCAACCGGGTGGACCGCCTCCTGTCGGGCGTGGCCTACCTGGACGGCGAGCACCCCTCCGCTGTGTTCTCCCGGGGCTACTACACGCGCTCGGCCGTGGCGGCCTACGACTTCGACGGGGAGTCCCTCCACCGGCGCTGGCTGGCCGACAGCGGCCACGTGCCGATGGACAACCCCTTCGACGCCTCGCCGCACGCAGGCCGGGGCGCCGACCCCGACCTGGGGTCGCTGGCCGGACAGGGGTTCCACTCCCTGGACGTGGCCGACGTCGACGGGGACGGCCGTCAGGAGATCGTCTACGGAGCCGCGACGCTGGACGACGACGGGTCGCTGCTGTACTCCTCCCACGCCGAGGGGCCTCCCGGAAGCGAGGTGGAGGGCGAGTACACCAAGCTCGGGCACGGCGACGCCATGCACGTGGGGGACCTCGACCCCGGGCGGGAGGGCCTGGAGGTCTGGACCGTCCACGAGGGCGGCGCACACGCCCCCCACGGCTTCGCGATGCGCGACGCCGCCACGGGAGAGGTCCTGTTCGGCGGCTACACCGGGGTGGACACCGGGCGCGCCATGGTCGGCGACGTCGACCCGGACGTCCCCGGGCTGGAGGCGTGGTCCTCGATGCCGCCCGGCGACGACGTCGAGGCGGGCCTGTGGAGCGCCGCCGGCGAGTACCTGGGGGACAGGACACCGGGCACGAACATGAGCATCCGCTGGGCCGCCGACATGACCACCCAGACCGTGGAGGGCACCAGTACCGGGGACCAGTCACAGGCCCCCAGGATCGAGGACTGGAGCCGCGGCACGCTGCTCACCGCGGAGGGCACCCTCACCAACAACGGGACCAAGGGCAACCCCGCCCTGGTCGCGGACGTGCTCGGCGACTGGCGCGAGGAGCTGGTCGTGCGCACCGAGGACAGCACGGCGCTGCGGATCCACACCAGTACCGAGGTGACCGACCGCAAGCTGCACACGCTCATGCAGGACCCGCAGTACCGGGTGGGCGTGGCCAGGCAGCAGACCGGCTACAACCAGCCCGTGCAGCCGAGCTTCTACCTGGGGTCGGACACCGACTGGGGGAGTGTGCCGGCGCCCGACGCGAGGTATCCGAGGCAGTCGAGGTAGCCGTTACCGGACCGGTCCCGGAGGTCCTCACGCAGGCCTCCGTAGGTCGGGGCGTCCGCCAGCGCACCTCTCCGTCACATCGGCGCCTGGGGACCCGACTCCTTCTCCCGCCAAGGGCGTCAGAGTTCGTGGCCAAGAGAGCCGCTGGTGCAGAGCGAAGCGACCGTACGGGCATACCCAGGAGACCGGGAACGGCCGGTATCGGCAAGGAACTCCCGCTGGTGCGGGTTTTTGGGATCATCTGCTCCCAGCCGGACCGACCCCCTCTCGAAAGCGGTGCCATGACCGACCCCCTACTCGACGGCGACCCCAAACGGATCGGCCCCTAGCTGCCGCGCGCAAGGTGGGAGGGCTCTACACCGCCCAGGTCGTGGACGCCGACCCCGACGCGAACCCGCCCTGGCCGGCCACCGCCCACATCCCCGGACCCACCCTGCACCGGGCCGCGGCCGACCACGGCCCCCTGCCCGCGGAGTCGGTGGCCGTGCTGGGCGCTGGCCTGGCCGAAGGACTCGCCGCCGCGCTCTTCGTCCATCGGCTGACCGCCATGCAGGCGTCCAGGCCCAACACCTGACCGATGAGGTCGGCCGGCCCCAGCGTGATCTGTCGTGTTCGGCCTGGGTGAGTCCGCCTTCCGCCATCGCGATCTCCCCCGTGGCCCGCGGTGTGTCCAGCACAGCGTTCACTCTCACTGCATTGCAACGAATGACATGATCCTTGTTGCATTGATCTCAAAACTATTGCAACGAAATAATAGATTCTGCCTGCATCAATGCTGTTTTTAGGCAACGAACGTGTTGCCAGAGAGTAGAAAGCAACGTAGCGTTTCCATTGTCAGAAACAACGAGTCACAGGAGAGCACCATGCACACGTTCGCCACCCCCGCCCCCGTCTCCGCCGTCCTGGACATCCCCGCCGGGCGCATCCAGTTCATCGCCGCCGACCGCGCCGACACCACCGTCGAGGTCCTGCCCGTCAACGCCTCCAAGGGCCGCGACGTCAAGGCCGCCGAGCAGACCACCGTCGACTACGCCGACGGCGTCCTGCGGATCCACACCCTCGCGTCCGAGAACCAGCTCTTCGGTCCCTCCGGATCCGTCGAGGTCACCGTCCAGCTGCCCGTCGGCTCCCGCATCGAGGCCAAGGCCGCCGGCTTCGAGCTCCGCGGCGTCGGCCGCCTCGGCGACGTCGCCTTCGAAGGCGCACAGGGCCCGGTCAAGCTCGACGAGGCCGCCAGCGCCCGCCTGACCCTCCAGGACGGTGACGTCTCGGTCGGCCGCCTGGGCGGCCCCGCCCGGATCAGCGTCAGCAAGGGCGACATCACCATCACCGAGGCCGTGCACGGCTTGGTCGAGCTGCGCACCGAGTCCGGCCAGATCTCGGTCGGCGCCGCCGCCGGGGTCTCCGCCTCGATGGACGCCGGTACCTCCTACGGCCGGATCCACAACGCGCTCAACAACACCGACGGCGCAGACGCGGGCCTGAACATCCACGCGAGCACCTCCTACGGCGACATCACCGCCCGCAGCCTCTGATCCATAGCCACTGAGGAGCGCCACCATGTCCATCACCCCTTTCGACCAGGGCAAGCTCACCTCGCGGACCACCGCGGAGACCGGAGCCCCCGACGCCGCCGGGCAGGAGCGCCCGGAGCTACAGAAGGTGACGCGAAGGCTCGTGAAGAAGGTGTTCGGCGGCGGGCGGGCCGAGTCGGCTGACGAGGCGGCCGAACCGGTCCAGCCGACGAGCTGAGTACGTCGGACCCGTACCTCTGGAGGGTGGACTCCTTCCGGTCGTGCAGCACAGGTGGAACGCGAACCGGGCCACGCCGAGCTTGCTGAGCTCGGAGTGGCCCGCCCACCGACGCGGACCAAAGAGCCCCGATACGGACGGCCCTGTTTCACCCGAACTCCTCTGCGGCACAGAGCCGGCGCGGCTTTCGATAAATGACTCAAGGAATGGGCCCAAGGCTGAATCTGAGCGTGTGAAGAGGCAGAGACCGCCTTCCAAGGCAAGCCAACGCAGATGTGGCATATCCTTGCGGCAGGTCCGAATATTCCGCAGCGTCGTGGTGTTACGCTCTTCGCCGTCACCATGGAACGTATGGAATAGAGTGCGAGTGCCCACACGCAATGTCACCACACGACTGAATGAGGACCCTGCTGCGCACGCCGCAGCCATAGCCGAGGAACAGATCATCCTCGACGAGGCCTTCACCCGCCGCGACGGGATACTCCAGTACCTCGAAGCCGAGCTCGCGACCCCGGCGGGCGACGCAACCGGGCAAGCCCGGATGCGCATGATGATCAACCACCGCGAGGAGTTGCGGCGCGCAGACAAGGGCCTGATCTTCGGTCGGCTCGACGCGCTCGACCAGACAGTCCTCCATGTGGGGCGCGTCGGCATATCCAGCGCCGGAGACGACAGCGATCCTCTGGTGATTGACTGGCGTGCGCCGGCCGCACGGGCCTTCTACACCGCGACGCCGGTTGACCCCCAGGGCCAGGGCCGACGTCGCCACGTGCGCGTCGACGGGCGCGAAGTGATCAGCGTTGACGACGAGCCACTCGACGGGTCGAGGGCGAGTGAGCTGGTTGGTGAGGGCGCCCTGCTCGCCGCCCTCGGGTCGCGGCGCACTGGTCGAATGAGTACCGCAGCGGCCACCTTGCAGCGCGAGCAGGACGAGGTGGTTCGCGCTGACTCCCAAGGTCCGCTGGTCGTGCAAGGCGGCCCGGGCACCGGCAAAACCGTGGTGGCGCTTCACCGGGTGGCGTACTTGCTCTTCACCTATCCGCAGCTCGCCGCACAGGGCGTACTGGTACTCGGGCCGTCACAGCGTTTCCTGGACTACATCACCCAGGTGCTACCAGCACTCGGGGAGACCGCCCTCGTGTCGGCGACCTGCGACGCCCTCGTTCCGGGAATCGGCGTGGAGCGTGTCGAGTCGCGCGAGATCGCGGAGATCAAAGGTCGAGCGCTCTGGCAACAGGTGCTTTCCCAGTACTCGGCATCTCTCATCCCGCAGCCCGTCGACCTCGAACTGGTCTGGGAGGGGGAACGGTACACGATCAGTGAACAAAGGATTTCCAGAGCCCTCGCCTCAGCGACCTCGGGGCACTCCTACCACGCGGCGCGCGCCATCTTCAGCGAACAGGTCTACCATTTGCTGACCGACGCGATAGCCGAACGCAACGAAGAGATTCTGGCGCAGATGGAGGAGGGCTTCGAGGACCTGCTCGCCCGATTCGATGCCGGAATCACGCACTCCGACAACCGCGCTGCGCGCAACGGAACAACCGGTACCGATGTCGACGGGGCTCTCACGGAGGAGGACCTGGAGCGGCTACACGACCGGATCGCTGTCGACCCCGGCGTGGCCGCGACCCTGGAGGGGTGGTGGCCGACCCGCGATACGAAGGACGAACTACACCGGCTACTTGGTGACGAAGCACTGTTGCGCCGGTGGACGCCGGAGCTCACCGACGTCGAAAGAGGCATGATCGTCGGTGAACCGAAGGCGTGGGCGAGCAGTGACATTCCCCTGTTCGATGCCTTGGACGATCTTCTGGGTGATGTGCGATCGAGCGGGGAGCAGAGGGAGTTCCTGACCGATCGTGCCGCGGCACAGAGGGACTGGGTTTACGGACACGTCGTCGTGGACGAAGCGCAGGAACTCTCCCAGACGCAGTGGCACATGGTGATGCGCCGCTGTCCTTCTCGATCGATCACCGCTGTCGGCGACATCGATCAGGCCGAGGCACCGCACCGGCACACGACCTGGGAAGAAGCGGTCAGCGCGGCCTTCGGCACGAGATGGACACAAGCCCGGTTGACCATCTGTTACCGCACTCCGCTCGAAGTCATGGCCCTCACCGGGCCGGTACTCCAGAACGCGGGCAGCCAGAACGAACCGCCCCGCGCCGTCCGGGCCTCGGGCGTCGAGCCCTGGGAGCGCACTGTAGGCGAGCATGACCTTGCGGCCGAGGCGGTCCGTATCGTCGAGGAGCTGTCAGAGCGGTGGGCGGGAGGGACGGTCGGTGTCATCGCCCCCCTCGAACGCGTGCCAGCTTTGCGAGCGGTGCTACCCGGCACATCAGTTCTCTCCCCGACCGATGCCAAGGGCCTGGAATGGGACGCCACCCTGGTCATCGATGCCCCTGGCATCATCGCCGAACCCCGGGGCTGGAACGGACTGTATGTCGCGCTCACCCGATGCACCCAAGAGTTGGGTCAACTGCTGGTGACACAAAAGGTGGCGGTCTCACCGAGGTGATCTCGGTAAGGGTGGAGGGGTGATCCCGACACCATGGCATAACCGCGACAGAACAGGCACGTCGCTGAGATCACCTCAATGGATGCGTGCCGATTTCGCGGCTTTTGTCTCTTGCGTCTCAACGCGTTCCGCGCACCTTCCTGTATGCGGAACGACTCGGTAGCGGCGGCTGGAATCCCGCCCGGTCCTGGATGACGGCCTCGACCAGGAGGTCGACGCGGTCGCGCTGGACCTACCTCCACTTTCCGTCCCGGTCCTGGTACCCCCAGGACCAGCCGTCTTTGAGGCCGACGGCGACGTGCCCCAGATAGGCGGGGCCGATCAGGGCCCGGTCGGCATCGGCCCCGTACGTCCAGGAAAAACGGCGCCACTCGATGGTGAACACCAGGCCCCGCTGGCGGTCGAAGGCTTCCTGGGCTCGCGAACACGTCGGCGCTCGACTTCTTCGCGCTCGGTTCCTCACGCTACGAGTTTCTGCGCAGCGCGAACGACTCCGACGTGGTCGCGGTGTGTCCAGCGGCGGCGTCGGTCATCGTGACTCGTCTCCTTCGGGTCAGGACCTCAGGGGCACAGTGGCGCGGGGCGACCCCGGGGGAGCGGCGCCCCAGGGCCAGGCATCAGTCCCGGTGGGCGGCCGTGGAGCCCCGCACCACCAGTTCGGGGGTGAACAGCACCCGTTCGTGCCGGTGGGCGGGGTCGTTGAGCTCCGAGCCGAGCAGCCGCATCGCCGTGCGCCCCAGGTCGTACTTGGGCTGGGCGACGGTGGTCAGACCGGGGTGGACCAGGTCGGCGAGGTCGACGTTGTCGTAGCCGACCACCGAGATGTCGTCCGGCACCCGCAGGCCGCGCCGCCCCAGCCCCTTCATCAGGCCGAGCGCGAGCTGGTCGTTGGCGCAGAACACCGCCTGCGGGCGCTGGCGCGGACCTCCGGCCAGGACCGCGTCCACGGCCCGCTCGCCCTGCTGGGGGTTGAGCAGCGGCTGCTCGACCACCCGCACGTGGGCCTCGGGGTCCATCCCCGCCTCGGTGAAGGCGTCCCGCAGCCCCTCGTGGCGGCGCCGCACCTGTTCGATGGCGAAGGGCCCGGTCAGGAAGGTGACCCTCTCGTGGCCGAGGCCGATCAGGTGCCGTCCTGCGGCGAGGCCGCCCGCGTGGTTGTCGACGCTGACGCTGCACCCGACCTCCTCGGCGACGTCGCCCCGGTCCAGTGCCACCCAGGAGGTGCCCTGGTGGCTGAGCCACAGCAGGTCGGACAGGTCGTCGTCCACGGGCATCACCACCGCGCCCGCGGCGCGCTGCTCGGCGAGCAGGCGCACGTTGCGCCGCTGCCGGTCCTGGGCCTCGGCCGAGTTGAGCAGCACCACTGCCAGGCCCGCCTCGGCGGCCTCGTCCTCCACGCCGCGCGCGACCTCGGTGAAGAAGGGGTTGGTGACGTCCAGGACGAGCAGCCCCACGGAGCCGCTGCGGCCCGACCGCAGGCTGCTGCCGGAGGAGTTGCGCACGTAGTCGAGCTCGGCGATGGCCGCCTCGACCTTGGCCCGGGTGGCACCGGCGACGCGCTCGGGGCGGTTGAGGACGTTGGACACGGTGCCGGGGGAGACCCCGGCGTGCCGCGCGACCTCGGTGATGCCCACTGAGGGGCGGGTGGGTCGGGGCCTGGTGGACAAGGAGATTCTCCCGGGGCGTGTTCGGACGGGCATCAGGGAACTGCGCGAACGCATGCTACTGATCCGGCGCCGATGTGCGGGGGAACATGCTCACACCCGGATTGAAACGTGTCAACAACCTACCTGTGGCAGGGGCTCCGGGAGGCGCGGGGTGCGGAGCGGGCCGGGACCCGTCCCGAGGCCGTTACCAGGGCGATACCTGGGAATTCCATGGTGATCCTCTTGACGGGGGTGTGTGTGACACTTAACATCCAGTTCATATTAAAACGTTTTTGTACGTT
Organism: Nocardiopsis sp. NPDC058631; assembly: GCF_042716955.1. Lineage (NCBI taxonomy): Bacteria > Bacillati > Actinomycetota > Actinomycetes > Streptosporangiales > Nocardiopsidaceae > Nocardiopsis > Nocardiopsis sp. NPDC058631. Next base: position 35,602 of record NZ_JBHXQY010000003.1, read on the forward strand.
CGGTGGAACACCACCGAACCGGCACCGGAGAAGGAGGGCGCACGTGGACCCGACAGAGGTCCCTCCACCCCTCGCGCTGGTGGACGTCACCAAGTCCTTCGGGAGCGTCAGGGCCCTGCGGGGACTGTCCCTGGCACTGCGCCCCGGAGAGATCCACGCGCTGGTCGGAGAGAACGGGGCCGGCAAGTCCACCCTGGTCAAGACCATCGCGGGCGTCCACCGGCCCGACGGCGGACAGGTCCTGGTCGACGGCACGCCGACCCACTTCACCGCCCCCGCCGACGCACAGCGCGCCGGCGTCGCGGTCATCTACCAGGAACCCACCCTGTTCCCCGACCTGTCGGTCGCCGAGAACATCTTCGTCGGCCGCCAGCCCCTCACCCGCCTGCGCACCATCGACCGGGGGCGCATGCGGCGCGACACCGAGGAGGCCTTCGAGCGCCTCGGCGTCCACATGGACCCCGACCGGCCCGCACGCGGCCTGTCCATCGCCGACCAGCAGCTCGTCGAGATCGCCAAGGCCCTCACCCGGCGCGCCCGGGTCCTGGTCATGGACGAGCCCACGGCGGCCCTGTCCGGGGTGGAGGCCGAACGCCTCTTCACCGTCGCCCGCACGCTGCGCGACTCCGGTTCGGCCCTGCTGTTCATCTCCCACCGCTTCGACGAGGTCTTCGCCCTCTGCGACCGCATCACCGTCGTCCGCGACGGCGGCTTCGTCTCCTGTGACCCCGTTGGCGACCTGGACGTGGACACCGTCGTACGGCGCATGGTCGGCCGCGACGTCACCAGCCTCTACCCCAAGGAGGACGCCGAGCACGGGGACACCGTCCTGGAGGTCGACGGGCTCACCCGCCACGGCGTGTTCGCCGACGTGTCCTTCCGGGTGCGCGCCGGTGAGATCGTCGCCCTCGCCGGACTCGTCGGCGCCGGGCGCAGCGAGGTCGTCCGCGCGGTCTTCGGCGTCGACCGCTACGACGAGGGCACCGTCCGCGTCCACGGCACGGTCCTGCCCGCCGGTCGGCCGCGGGCCGCCATGGCCGCGGGCATGGCCCTGGTCCCCGAGGACCGCCGCCAGCAGGGGCTGGTCATGGAGTCCTCCATCGATCGCAACGCGACCGCCACCCGCCGCGGGCCGCTCAGCCGCCTCGGCATCCTGCGCCCGCGCGCCGAACGCGACTCCGCCCGCGAGTGGGGCGAACGGCTCGAACTCCGGTTCGGCAGCATCGGCGACCCCGTCTCCACCCTCTCCGGCGGAAACCAGCAGAAGGTCGTCCTCGCCAAGTGGCTCTCCACCGAGCCCGAGGTGCTGTTCGTGGACGAGCCCACACGCGGCATCGACGTCGGCACCAAGGCCGAGGTCCACCGCCTGCTCTCCACCCTCGCGGGACGGGGACTCGCCATCGTCATGGTCTCCAGCGAACTCCCCGAGGTCCTGGGCATGGCCGACCGCGTCCTGGTCATGCACGAGGGCAGGGTCACCGCCGAGATCGACCGCGCCGACGCCGACGAGGAGTCCGTCATGTACGCGGCCACCGGACAGCGACCGAACGAGGCCGCCTGATGAACGCACCCTCCACCACCCAGACCTCCACCGCCGGGGCCCCGCCCCAGCCCACCGGCCGCCCCGCGCGGCGCCGGCGCCAGGTCCGAGAACTCGGCGTGCTCCTCGCGGTCGTCCTGCTCATCGCCGCCACGTGGCTGTACAACCCCGGGTTCCTGTCCACCCAGGGCGTCCGCGACCTGTTCCTGGGCGCCACGGTCCTCGCCGTCCTCGCCGTCGGCCAGGCCCTCGTCCTCATCACCAGGAACGTCGACCTCTCGGTCGGTTCCGTGATGGGGCTGTCGGCCTTCGGAACCGGGGCGCTCTTCGTGGCCCTCCCCGGGCTGCCCGTCCCCGTCGCCATGCTCGCCGGGATCCTCATCGGCCTCGTGTGCGGGCTGCTCAACGGCCTGCTCGTCACCACCGCACGGGTCCCCGCCCTGGTCGTCACCCTGGGCACCCTCTACGCCTACCGCGGACTCGGCCACTGGTGGGCCGACGGCGGCCAGGTCAACGCCACCGACATGCCCGCAGCCTTCCTGCTCCTGGGCCGCGTCAGCATCCTCGGCGTACCGCTGCCCGCCGCGATCGCCATCGCCGTGGTCGCCGCCGTCGGCTTCTACCTCGCCAACTACCGGTCGGGCCGCGAGCTGTACGCCATCGGCTCCAACGCCGACGCCGCACGCCTGTCCGGCATCCCCGCCGGACGCCGGGTCATCCTGGCCTTCGCCGCCAACGGAGCCCTGGCCGGACTCGCCGGAGTGCTGTTCGCCGCCCGCTACGGCACCGTCGACTCCACCGTCGGCAACGGTATGGAACTCCAGGTCGTCGCCGCGGCGGTCGTCGGCGGCGTCGCCATCGCCGGCGGGGTCGGCACCGTCTACGGAGCCGCCCTCGGCGCGGTCCTGCTCACCACCATCACCGCCGCCCTGCCCATCTGGCAGATCAACCCGTTCTGGCACCAGGCCGTGGTGGGCACGCTCATCCTGGCCGCCATCGGCCTGGACCGGCTGCTCGCGCTGCGCACGGCACGCAAGCTTCGAGGAGGAGGTGCCCGTGGCGCCTGAACGCACCGTCACCGCCCCGGCCCCGGCCACCGCCCCCGGCGGAACCCCCGGCCGGCGTACGACCGGATCCCGGATCACGGCGCTGCTCTCGGCACGGGAGGCCCCCGTCGTCGGATCGCTCGTGGTCGCCCTGCTCGGCGCCGGGATGTTCGTCGACATGTTCGCCACCGGCCGCAACATCGACTTCCTCGTGCTGAGTATCGCCGCCATCGCCCTGATGGCCCTGCCGATGACGCTCATCGTCATCACCGGCGAGATCGACCTCTCCGTGGCCAGCACCCTCGCCCTCACCGGCGCCACCCTGGGCGTGCTCTGGGAGTCCGGGATCCCCATCGAGACGGCCCTGTGGATCTGCCTGGCCGTCGGCGCCGCCCTGGGCGCCCTCAACGGGGTCCTGGTCACCGTCTGCGGGCTGCCGTCCCTGGCCGTCACGATCGGCACCATGGCCCTGTACCGGGGGCTGGCCTACGTGCTGCTCGGGGACCGCGCCGTGGCGAGCTACCCCCGCGACTGGGTGAGCGGCGCCCGCGCGCCCTTCCTCGGCGTCGAGGGGCTGCCGTGGGTCGCCGTGGCGATCCTCGCCCTGGCCGCGGCCTTCGCCGTCCTGCTGCACGCCACCGGTATCGGCCGGTCCCTGTTCGACATCGGCAACAACGACGAGGCGGCCCGCTTCACCGGGGTCCCCGTCAGGTGGACCAAGTTCTGGCTGTTCACCCTCAGCGGCGTCGTCGCCTCCGGAGCCGGGGTCTTCTGGACCCTCCAGTACGGCACCTCCCGCGCCGACACCGCCTTCGGGCTGGAGCTCCAGGTGGTCGCCGCCGTCCTCCTCGGCGGGGTGTCCATCTTCGGCGGCATCGGCTCGATCCTGGGCGTCATGAGCGGCGTCCTGCTCCTCGGTACGATCCGCAACGCCCTCCAGCTGTTCGGCATCAGCAGCGAGGTCCTCCAGATCGTCACCGGGCTCATCCTCATCGCCTCCGTCGTCACCCCCAACATCGTGGCCCGGATACGCGCCGCACGCGCACCCCGGCCCGGGCCGGCAACGGAACCGCCGCGGCCCGCCGCGACCGGAACCGCCCCCGCGTCCGACCCCACCAAGGGAGAACCCACATGACCGACCGCCGCCCCCGCCACCTGCTGCTGGCCGCCTCCGCGTTCACGGTGCTGATGACCGCCGCCTGCGGCGGCACGACCATCGACGACGCCCAGGAGGAGGACACCTCCGGTCCGACCGGTACCGCCGACCCGGACGCAGAGATCCCCGAGGGCCTCAAGATCGACTTCCTGCCCAAGCAGCTCAACAACCCCTACTCCGACATCGTCAACGAGGGCGGCGCCGTCGCGGTGGAGGAACTGGCCGGTGAGTTCACCGAGCGGGGCGGCACCGAGCCCACCGCCGACTCCCAGGTCGAGTACATCAACGCCGCCAGCCAGGCGGGCAGCGACGTCGTCGTCATCGCCGCCAACGACCCCGACGCGGTGTGCCCCTCACTCGACCAGGCCAGGGACAACGGCGCCGCCATCGTCGGCTACGACTCCAACGCCAACTGCACGGACATCTTCGTCAACCAGTCCTCCGACGAGCTCATCGGCCGCACCCTGGTCGAGATGATCTCCGAGCAGATCGGGGGCGAGGGCACCTTCGCCGTCCTGTCCGCCACCCCCAACGCCACCAACCAGAACTCGTGGATCGCCGCCATGGAGGAGGTCCTGGCCGAGGAGGAGTACGCCGACCTCGAACTGGTCGACACCGTCTACGGCAACGACGACGACCTCCAGTCCTTCCAGGAGATGCAGGGGCTCATGCAGTCCCACCCCGACCTGGACGGCGTGGTCTCCCCGACGACCGTCGGCATCGCCGCGGCCGCCCGCTACGTCAGCGACTCCGAGTACAAGGGCGAGGTCGCCATCACCGGCCTGGGCACCCCCAACCAGATGCGCGAGTTCGTGGAGGACGGCACCGTCGACTCCTTCGCGCTCTGGAACCCCGAGGAGCTCGGCTACCTCGCCGGGTACGCGGGCGCCGCGCTGAGCGCGGGACGGATCACCGGCGCCGAGGGCGAGACCTTCGAGGCCGGGGACCTGGGCGAGTACACCGTCGAGGCCGACGGCGAGATCGTCCTGGGCCCGCCCACCGTCTTCGACGCCGACAACATCGACGACTTCGACTTCTGACCCGACCGACCCGCCGTCCGGAGCGGGTGGAGCACGTTCCACCCGCTCCCTCCCACCTCCAGGAGGACCACGCCGTGCAGCGTGTCTGCTTCATCCTCAAGGTCCGCCCCGACCGCCTCGCCGAGTACCGGGAGCGGCACGCCCGGGTCTGGCCCGAGATGCGTGGGGCGCTCACCGCGACGGGCTGGCACAACTACTCCCTCTTCAGCACCGACGAGGGCATGGTCGTGGGCTACCTGGAGACCGAGGACTTCGAGGCCGCCCGGGAGGCCATGGCGCGTACCGACGTCAACGCCCGCTGGCAGGCCGAGATGGCGCCCTTCTTCGAGAACCTGCCCGGGCGTCCCGACGAGGGCATGGTCCCGCTCACCGAACTCTTCCACCTGCCCTGACCCCTCCCCGCCGGACCGCGGCGCCCCGCGGTCCGGTCGGGAGGAGGGTCAGTCGGCGGGGAGCTCCACACGGATCTCCCCTCCCAGGGCCGCCCCGCCCTCCAACTCCAGGTCGTCGCCGCTCCAGAACCGCCCCGGGTCGTAGTACCCGGGGCGGCGGCTTCGCGGCAGCAGACCCATCTCCTCGTAGGTCAGGGCCATGACCTCGGCGCAGTAGGCGGTCTCCAGGGCCCGCTCGCGCGAACGGCTCCCGAACGGGAGCCTGCGCAGGGGCAGGCGCCCGCGCGCCCACCGCGCTGCCAGCTGCGCGGTGGAGGGGAAGGGGGTGCCGTCGAGCCGGGCCACGGTGCGCAGGGCCGCGTCCTCCATCGCCCGGGTCGCCACGGGGTCGAGCTGGCGGACCCAGCCCTGCTGGCCGTACTTGCGGCCCCACACCAGTACGGCGTCGCGGAGGTCGTGCAACTGCACGCCGCGCTGGTGGCTGCCCGTCCACATGTCCGGCAGGGAGCGGCCCAGCTCCGCGTGCCACATCAGAGGTGGAAGGTCCTCGACCACGATGGACATGCCGACGTGGTTGACGGGGCTGTTGGTGGTGATCTGGATGGCGCGGTCGGGCACGCTCGTGCCCCGGAAGACCCACACGTCACCGGTCCGGGTGAGCTCCAGCGCCTCGTTCAGGGACATACTCGTGTCTGCCACACGGATAGCCTAGGCACATGCGATGGTGGAAAATCCTGGGAGTGGCCGCTTTCGTGGGCGTCGCGGCGTCCGGCGTGGTGATCGCGCGCGCCGAGCGGCAGCGCCGCGCCTACACGCCCGAGCAGGTCAGGGGCCGTCTGCGCGAACGCGTCGCCGAGGCCGAGGCGGCGCGGGACCCCGCACTTCCCGCCGAGGCGGCCTCCGGACCCGGGTCCGACCCCGCAATGCCCGCCTGGCGCCAGATGCTGCTCGCCGCCGTGCGCCGACAGCCCCGGGTCGACCGCGGTCCCGGCCACGAACCCCGTGACGGCGAGTCCGACCGGAGCTGAGGCCGGACCGCCGCGGTCGCCCACCCCTGCGAGCGCTGCCCCGCCGCACCGCGCCGTGTCCGACGCCACGGCCGCCGATCCCGGGCCGCCTGCCCGGGCCTCTCCCGTGTTCTGCGAGCCCAGGCCGCCCCACGAGTGGCCACCGTCCGGGGTTCCGCGTGCCCACCCTTTGTTACCGGTCGGTATTACCGACTGGTAAGTTCTTCCTGTCGCGATGGCCGCCGAGCCGAACCCGGAGAGGAAGCAGGGGAGAGCAGTGCACGAGGGCGTCCTGACCAGGCTCAGGCCGGTTCCCGGCAGCCGATTCCGGCTCTTCGTCCTCCACCACGCGGGCGGATCGCCGCTGGGTTACCGCCCCTGGGTGCGCCACTTCCCCGCCGACTGGGACGTGTGCCTCGTGGAGGCTCCCGGACGCGGCCGCAGCGCGGACGCCGAGCCCTACCGGGACGCCGCCGACCTGGCCGAATATCTCAACGAGCGCATCGGTCACGCGCTGGACCGCCCCTTCGGCCTCTTCGGACACAGCATGGGTGCGCTCGTCGCCTACGAGATGGCCGCGCGGATGGCCGCGGGCGGCGCCCGCGAGCCCTCCTGGCTGGGGGTGTCGGCGTGGAGCCCCGCGCCCGGCCCCGAGCGGGAGCAGCCCCGCCACCGCCTGGCCTCCGACCGTCTGCGCGACGGTATCGCCCGCATGGGCGGAACCCCGGCCGCGGTCCTGGCCGACCCCGCCCGGTGGCGGCTCGCGGAGCCGCTCGTCCGCGCCGACCTCGAACTGGTCGACACCTGGCGGCCGAGCCCCGGGGCCGAGAGGCTGCGCGTACCGCTGTCGGCCTTCGGCGGAGAGGACGACCCCGGTATGCCGCCCGGGCGCCTGGACGCCTGGCACGACCACGTCGACGGCCCGGTCGAGCGGCACACCATGCCCGGGGGCCACTTCTACTTCGTCGGACGCATCGACGACGTGGCCGGTCGCATCACCAAGGACGTCCACGCGGCGCTGGCCCCGGGCGTGTAGGCCCCGGGCAGGGCCACCTGCGCCGCCACCCCGGGACGCGTACGCGTCAGGGCGCCCACCGTTCTGCGGGCGCACGCGACCGGACCCCGCCGCGCGGGCGGGGTCCGGTACGGGAGCGGCCAGGACCGCGGGGCGGGCCCCGCCGGGCGACACGGTGGTCGCGCCGCCCCCCGGAGGCTGTCCGTCAGTTCCCTGCGTTCAGGGCCATCTCGTAGGCGAGGTCGGGCACGAAGGAACCGGCGGGACCGGCGCAGCCGTCGGCCTCACCGGGCAGCTTGACCCACACGAAGGCGTCGATGAGCGGGCGGCCGGTGTCGGTCGTGCTGGGTGTGCCCAGGGCGCGTCCGGTCGGGTCGCACCACTCGTCGTCGGGAGCGGGACCGTTGCCGTTGCGGCTGGTGTCGACGACCGCGCCCAGCCCGTCCAGGCCGGTGGCGCCGATGATCGCCTCGGCGTAGGCGACCTCGTCCGCGGTGGTGCGGTAGTTGGAGGTGTTGACGGCGATGCCGTCCGCGCTGTCGGCGATGTCCACGCCGTGCAGCAGCTCGGCGACCTCCTCGGGGGAGTGCCATGCGGAGTGCCCGGAGTCGATGTACACGCGGGCCTCGGAGGAACCCTCCTTGAGCGTCCGCCCGGCGTAGGCCAGCGAGTCCATGACCTCGGCCGGGGGCTGGCCCTGGCAGGAGCCCATGAGGGACAGGGCGTCGGGCTCGACGACGACCGTCGCGGGGCGGTCGTCGAGCCCGGCGGCGAACGCGTCGATCCAGGCCCGGTACGAGGCGTGGTCGGGGGCGCCGCCGCCGCTGTGGTTGCCGCAGTCGCGCCCGGGGACGTTGTAGACCACGATGATCGGCACGGCGCCGGCGGACTGGGCGGCGCCGGTCAGGGCGTCCACCTCGGACTCGATGGTCTCGGGGTTGTACCGGGTGAACCAGGTCGCCTGGGCGACGCCGGCGATGCGCTCTCCGATGAGGGAGGCGCGCGGGTCGCCCGGGTTGTCGGCGACCCAGTTCGCCGCTCCGGTGTCGGGGTTGACGTAGAAGGGCGTGTCCTGGGCGGCGGTCCGGGCCGCCTCCGTACCGGACGCCGTGCCGGACACGGTCTCGACCTGTGCGGGGCCGCAGCCGGACAGCAGGGCGCCGAGCGCCAGGGCGCTGACGGCCCCCAGGGTCGCTGATCTGCGATTCATCGGGACTACTCCTTGTGCGAGCGGGGGTGCAGGGGTAGTTGGGAGCGCTCCCAGTTGTGACGCTCCACGATAGGCACTCGTGCACTCCGTGTAAAGGGGTCGTGACAATCGGGTCCGGGTACCGTGGGCGTCCTTCGGCGGTTCCGTGCGAAAGTGCGCCGACCGCGCGGATGCAGACTCTTCCCCCACACCCCTGTCATGGTGGTTTGTCCCGGGTTACGGTTGTGATATGAGCCTTGAGTTGCCAACCGACCGACTCCTCATCCGGGAGTGGGAGCTGGGCGACGCCGAGGACGCCCTGAAGATCTACGGGGCCGACGAGGTCGCGCACTGGCTGACGCCGGAGTGGCATCCGGTGACCGATACCAACGCCATGCGCTCGGTGCTGCACGCCTGGATCGAGGCGGGGCCCAACCTGATTCCGCCCGCGGGCCGCTGGGCGATCGTCCGCGAGCAGGACGGGCAGCTGGTGGGAGGGTTGTCGTTGAAGCTCCTCCCGCCCTTCGAGGAGGACTTCGAACTGAGCTGGGCGCTGCGCCCCGACGTGTGGGGCCAGGGCTACGCCACCGAGGCGAGCCGGGCCATCATGGCCTGGGCGTTCAAACAGGGGATCGAGGAGGTGTTCGCGGTCGCGCGCCCCAAGAACGAACGAGCCGTCGCCGTGGCCCGCCGACTGGGCATGGAATGGGTCGGCGAGACCGAGAAGTACTACGGCATGCGCCTCCAGGTCTTCCGGTTGCGCCCCACCTGACCGGGACGACCGCGGGCGGCCCACCGGCACCTCCGGTGGGCCGCCCGTGTGCGGGCCCCCGCCCGGACCCCGCCCGGGGGAGCCCTCCTCCGTCGGGGCGGCCGTCGGAGTTCACGCGCGGGCGAACAGCGGCGGGTTGAGCCGGGCGAACCCCTCCTGGCGCTGGTACGGGAAGTGAGGGTAGGGCGCCTCCCGGTGGCTCACCGCATCCAGCCGCGCCACCTGCCCGGCCGTCAGCTCCCACCCGACCGCGCCCAGGTTCTCGACCAGCTGGGCCTCGTCGCGCGCTCCGATGATCACCGTCGCCACGGTGGGGCGCCGGAGCAGCCAGTTGATGGCGACCTGCGCCACCGTGCGTCCCGTCTCCTGCGCGAGCTCCAGAAGCACGTCGACCACGTCGAAGAGGAGTGCCTCGTCCACGGGCGGCCCCAGCGCGGCGGTGCGGTGCAGTCGGCTGCGCTCGGGCAGGGGGCGGTCCCGGCGCAGCCTCCCGGTGAGCCGGCCCCAGCCCAGGGGGCTCCACACCATCGCGCCCACGCCCTGGTCCAGGCCGAGCGGCATCAGGTCCCACTCGTAGTCGCGTCCCACGAGGGAGTAGTAGACCTGGTGGGCGACGTACCGGGGCAGGTGCAGCCGCTCAGCGGCGGCCAGTGAGCGCATCAGCTGCCAGCCGGCGAAGTTGGACACCCCGACGTAGCGGACCTTGCCGTCGCGGACCAGGGAGTCGAGGGCGAAGAGCGTCTCCTCGACCGGGGTGGTGGCGTCGAAGGCGTGCAGCTGGAGCAGGTCGACGTGGTCGGTGTCCAGACGGCGCAGCGCGTCCTCGGTGGTGCGCAGCAGCCGGCTCCGGGAGGTGCCGGCGTCGTCGGGTCCCTCGCCCATGGGCAGGCCGACCTTCGTGGAGATCAGGGCCCGGTCCCGGCGCCCCTTGAGGGCCTGGCCGAGGACCTGCTCCGCGGCGCCGTCGGAGTACACGTCGGCGCTGTCGAAGAGGGTCACCCCCGCGTCGAGGCTGATGTCGACCATGCGCCGGGCCTGTTCGACACCGTTGGTGCCCCACTCGCCGAAGAGGGGCCCGCTGCCGGCGAAGGTGCCCGTGCCGAGGCTGAGCTCGGGCACGAGGAGCCCGCTGGCTCCGAGAGGGCGGTACAACATGGAGGTCTCCCTGTTAATGGGTCTATTGTTCCGTTAATGTGGGATGTACGCTAGCACGGAAGCATTACTAATGGAACTGGAGTTCCCTTATGGGGTCGAGTGGGGAGCCGGGCAGCCTCCGGCCCGGCGGGCGGACGGCGCGGGTGCGCGCCGCCGTCCTGGCCGCGGCAGGAGACGCCCTGGCCGAGGGCGGGATCGACGGGCTCGACCTCGCCGACGTGGCGCGCCGGGCCGAGGTCGGCAAGACCACCGTCTACCGGCGCTGGGGCACCGTCCCCGTGCTGGTCGCCGAACTGCTGGAGGACATGGCGGAGCAGTCCCTGCCGCGTGTGGAGACGGGTTCGCTGCTGGAGGACCTGACCGCCAACGCCAGGCTGGTGCGCGACACCCTGGCCGACGCACGCCAAGGGGCCCTGTTCAAGGCCGTGATCGCCGCGGCCACCTGCGACGAGCGCACCGCCCGCGCCCTCCACCGCTTCTACGAGGTCCGCGTGCGCGAGTGGGCGCCGTGCGTCGAACAGGCCGTCGAACGCGGCGAGGTCCCGGAGGGCACCGACGCCCACGAGGTGGTCCGGGCGGTCTCCGCGCCCCTGTACTACCGGCTGCTCGCCAGCGGCCACCCGCTGGACGAGGCCGCGGCCGAGCGCTGCGCCCGCGCCGCCGTCGCCGCGGCCCGCGCCGGGGTCTACGTCCGCCCGGGCGCATGAGCGGGACCGGGCTGCGGGCGGGCCGCACCGGCGGCTCCTGCGCCGTGCCGGGGGACCCCGCCCTGGGCGGGCCGTCCCGCAGGGCCCGGGCGCGGGCACCGTGCCGCCCCGGGACGGCACGGCACGGTGTGCGGGCTCGGGCTCAGACGCCCAGGTACTGGTTGATCCGCTCAGTCTCCTCCTGCGACAGCCGCACCGCCGCGGCCGCCGTGTTCTCCTCCAGGTGCGCCACCCGCGACGTGCCCGGGATCGGCAGCATCACCGGCGAACGGTGCAGCAGCCAGGCCAGGGACAGCTGGACCGGGGTGACCCCGTGTTCGGAGGCGGCCGCGGCCAGCGGCGAGTCCGCGCCCGCCATCTCCCCCCGCGCCACCGGAGCCCACGGCAGGAACGCGATCCCGTCCTTCTCGCACTGCTCCAGAACGTCCTCGGACTGGCGGAAGGACGGCGCGTACTGGTTCTGCACCGACGCCACCGGGGTGATCGCGCGGGCCGCCGACAACTCGTCGACCGTCACCTCGCTCAGCCCGATATGCCGGATCTTGCCCTCCTCGCGCAGCTCGACCAGCGCCCCGAGCTGATCGGCGAGCGGTACCCCGGGGTCGATCCGGTGGAGCTGGAGCAGGTCGATCCGCTCCAGGCCCAGGTTGCGCAGGCTCATCTCCACCTGCTGCTTGAGGTATTCGGGCCGACCGAGCTTGTGCCACTGCCCGGGGCCGGTGCGCGCGAACCCCGCCTTGGTGCCGATGACCAGGTCGTCGGGGTAGGGGCGCAGGGCGTCCGCGATCAGCTGCTCACTGATCTGGGGGCCGTAGGAGTCGGCCGTGTCGATGAAGGTGACGCCGAGCTCGATCGCGCGCCGCAGGACCGCCAGCGCCTCGTCGCGGTCGCGGGGCGGCCCCCACACCCCTTCGCCGACGATCCGCATCGCCCCGAACCCCAGTCGGTGGACCGGGAGGTCGCCGCCGATGGCGAAGGTCCCCGACCGCTCGGCGATGTCTGGTGTGGCGTGTACGTCGGTCACGGTGTCCCTCCGGGCGGCGCTGGGGCCGCGGTTGCGTACTGGCGTCGACCACCTGCCGGGGTACGGGTCCCACGTGCGGGGAAACGCGCACCGGCGGTGTCGCGGGAAGGATCTCAGGAGGCGGAGACCGCCGCAAGGTGCCACGGTGGCGGGGGCCGCCGCCCGCCTCGGGCCCGTGGGCCCTCGGCGGCCCCGGTGCCGTGTTCCGCGCCGAGGGCCGCTCCGGGCCGCCGCCGGTGAGCGCTCCGTCAGTCGGCGGGCCGCTCGCCGGCGGAGGCCAGGTGCGCCTCGACGAGGCGGGCGGCCGGGGTCAGTGTCACCCGGTGCTCGCCGCACCCGCAGCGCTGGTAGCTGACGACGCCCTCGCTGGTGGGGTGCTCGGAGTCCGTGGACCAGAGGTGTTCGTGCCGTGTAACCATGGCCCCAGTCTGATGTAATGGCATTATGCATCTCAACCCTTACGGCCAGGAGCCGCTGACACTCGCGGTGGACCTGGTCAACCGTCCGCCGGCGGGCGTGGAGGACCTGGAGCGGCGCTGCGCCGAAGCGGGCTTCCTCCTGGAGCAGGCGGTCGGCGAGGACGACGTCGAGGCCGTCCGGGAGTTCCTGGACCTGTGGGTGCCGGTGATCGACAGCCCCGACCGGCCGACCCGCGCCGCGCGGCTGAACGCGCTGCTCATCGAGTTCTCCGCCGCCCCGCGCCTGACCGACCACGCGGGCACCGGATGGCACCTGCACTACAGGCCCGACACGCTGCCCGCCCACCGCCAGGTGGCCGCACTGATCTCGGTCGGCACCGCCCTGCACCTGACCGGCCGGGGCATGGACCGTCTCGGGCGGTGCGCGGCCCGGGGCTGCACCCGCGTCTACGCCGACTTCTCCCGCAACGGGCGCCAGCGGTACTGTTCACCGTCCTGCGGGAACCGGGACGCCGTCCGCCGCCACCGCGCCCGCGCCGGCGAGCGCGAAGGGGCGCTGTAGGGCCCCGGTGCCCGGTGCGGCCGTGACCGGGGGCATCCCGGCGCCGACACCGGGTGCGGCCCCGCGCTCCGCACCGGCCCCCCGTGCGGCTGCGGCGCGGAGCGCCCTCAACGGCTGGTGTCGCGGCGCGAGACCGAGGCCAGGTCGGTCTCGATGCGGGAGGTCGTCTCCAGCAGGGCGGGCAGCAGGTCGCGGCGCACGTCGTCGATCGAGGAGCGGTTGGCGTGCGCGGACACGTTCGCGGCCGCGATCACCCGCCCCTGCGCGTCGCGGACGGGGGCGGCCAGTGAACGCAGCCCCTCCTCCAGTTCCTGGTCCACGATCGAGTACCCCTGCTCGCGTACCCGCCGCAGTTCGGCGCGCAGCTCGCCCGGGTCGGTGATGGTGAACCGGGTCAGGGGCCTGAGCTCGACCCGGTCCAGGTAGGCGTCCAGTTCGCGGTCCTCGCGCCCGGCCAGGAGCACCCGGCCCATGGAGGTGGCCGAGGAGGGGAAGCGCGTGCCCACGGTGATGGCGACCGCCATGATTCGGGAGGTCGCCACACGCGCCACGTACAGCACGTCGTCGCCCTCCAGCACCGACACCGAGGCGGACTCGTGCACCCGGGACGACAGGTCCTCCAGGTGTGGCTGGGCCACGTCCGGAAGCCCGGCCGAGGCGACGTAGGCGTAGCCGAGGTCGAGGACGCGGGGGGTGAGGGAGAACAGCCTTCCGTCGGTGCGCACGTACCCCAGGTCGGCCAGGGTGAGCAGGAAGCGGCGGGCGGCGGCACGGGTCAGGTCGGTCTCACGCGCGACCTCGCTCAGGGTCATCGACGGCCGCTTCGCGGAGAAGGCGCGGATGACGGTCAGGCCGCGTTCCAGGGACTGCACGAAGTGGGCGCCGCGGGCCGGTTCTTCTTCGTTGGACATGTCGTCTTCCTGGTTCGGGTGGGGACCTCGGGATCGGAGTCCCCGGTGATGTTCTCATACCGAACAGAGGTGGTCACCCGCGTGGACGTCTTGACCCTGTCCGGGATCGGCGCTACGGTTTGCTCCAAGATGTTCGCTGTGAGAACATCTATTCGCTATACGAACGGGAGGCTCTCCATGATCGTGCCCCTGGACGAGGCGGTACGCGAACTCGTCCACGACGGCGACACCGTCGCCCTGGAAGGGTTCACCCATCTCATCCCCGTGGCGGCGGGGCACGAGATCATCCGCCAGGGCCGGCGCGACCTGACCCTCGTCCGGATGACCCCCGACATCGTCTACGACCAGCTCATCGGCGCCGGTTGCGCGAGCAAGCTCGTCTTCTCCTGGGGCGGCAACCCCGGGGTGGGATCGCTGCACCGCTTCCGCGACGCCGTCACCCGCGCCTGGCCCGTCCCCCTGGAGATCGAGGAGCACAGCCACGCCGGCATGGCCAACCGCTACGTCGCGGGAGCCTCCGGCCTGCCCTTCGCCATCCTGCGCGGCTACGCCGGCACCGACCTGGTCGAGAACAACCCCAACATCAGGACCGTCACCTGCCCCTTCAGCGGGCAGGAACTCGCCGCCGTCCCCGCGCTCAACCCCGACGTCACCGTCGTGCACGCCCAGCGCGCCGACCGCGACGGCAACGTGCAGCTGTGGGGCATCACCGGTATCCAGAAGGAGGCCGCACTGGCCGCCGAGCGGGTCCTGGCCACCGTGGAGGAGGTCGTCGACGACCTCGACCCCGTCCCGGGCCAGGTCATCCTCCCCGCGCGGGTCGTCGACCGCGTCAGCGTCACCCCCGGCGGTGCCGCGCCCTCCTACGCCCACGGCTACTACGAACGCGACAACGAGGCCTACCGGGCCTGGGACGCGATCGGCCGCGACCGGGAGGCCTTCGGCGCCTGGCTGGCGGAACTCACCGCGGCCCCGGCGCACCCCGCCCCGGCCGACCCGACCACCCCCGAGCCCGCCGGGAGGGGCCTGTGACCACCGTGACCTGGACGTCCGACGAGATCATGACCGTCACCGCCTCGCGTTCGCTGCGCGACGGGATGTCGTGCTTCGTCGGGATCGGGCTGCCCAGCACCGCCGCCAACGTGGCCCGCCGCACCCACGCCCCGGGCCTGTGGATGATCTACGAGTCCGGGACCCTGGGCACGGTCCCCGGCCACCTGCCGCTGTCCATCGGCGACGGGATCCTCGCCGACACCGCCGACACGGTGGTCTCGGTTCCGGAGGTCTTCAACTACTGGCTCCAGGCCGGGCGGATCGACGTCGGTTTCCTCGGCGCCGCCCAGCTCGACCGGTACGCCAACATCAACACCACCGTCATCGGCGACTACGCCGCCCCGAAGGTCCGCCTGCCCGGTGCGGGCGGCGCGCCCGAGATCGCCGCCTCCTGCCGCGAGGTGGTCGTCATCATGCGGCACAGCCGGCGCGCCTTCGTGGAGAAGGTCGACTTCGTCACCTCGGTCGGCCACGGCTCCGGGCCGGGCGACCGCGAACGGCTGGGCCTGCGCGGCGCCGGGCCGGTGCGGGTGATCACCGACCTCGGCGTCCTGGAGCCCGACCCCCTCACACGGGAGCTCGTCCTGACCGGGGTGCACCCCGGGGTGGAGGTGGACGCGGTCCGGGAGGCGACGGGGTGGGACCTGCGCGTGGCCGGGGACCTCGCGGTGACCCCCGCGCCCACCGATGCGGAGCTGTCCGTGGTGCGTTCCCTGACCGGGGCCGCCTGAGGGGAGGAGCAGACGCCGCCCTACAGTTACCTAACAGTGTTAGGTTCCAGTTCGTCCGCAGCCGGGCCCTCCCCGGCCGCACCACCCCCAGGAGGCCCACGGTGACCGACGTCCACGTCCTCGACGCCGTCCGCACACCCTTCGGCAAGTACGGCGGCGCTCTCTCCGGCGTACGCCCCGACGACCTCGCGGCCCACGTCGTCGACGCGCTCGTGCGACGCGCGCCCGGCCTCGACCCCGCCGCCGTCGACGAGGTCGTCCTCGGCAACGCCAACGGCGCGGGAGAGGAGAACCGCAACGTCGCCCGCATGGCCGCCCTCCTGGCCGGGCTGCCCACCTCCGTGCCCGGCGTCACGGTCAACCGCCTGTGCGGATCGGGGATGGAGGCCGCCGTCCAGGCCTCCCGCGCCATCCAGACCGGGGACGCCTCCCTGGTCGTGGCCGGGGGAGTGGAGTCCATGAGCCGCGCCCCCTGGGTGCTGCCCAAACCCGCCAAGGGCCACCCCGCCACCGACGCCACCCTGCACTCCACCACCCTGGGCTGGCGCATGGTCAACCCGCGCATGCCCGGCAGGTGGACCGTCTCCCTCGGCGAGGCCACCGAAGGACTGGCCGCACGGCACGGCGTCACACGGGCCGACCAGGACGCCTTCGCCCTGGACAGCCATGCCAGGGCCGCCAGGGCCTGGGCCGACGGGGTCTTCGACGACGAGATCGTCCAGGTCGAGGGCGCGCACCTGGACCGCGACGAGAGCATCCGCGAGAGCTCACCCGACAAGCTCGCCGGCCTCAAGCCCGCCTTCCGGCCCGAGGGCACCATCACCGCCGGAAACGCCTCACCCCTCAACGACGGAGCCGCCGCACTGCTCCTCGGCGACCGCGCCGCCGCCGACGCCGCGGGCCTGGAACCCCTCGCCCGTATCGCCGGACGCGGAGCCGCCGGGGTCGACCCCGACGTGTTCGGCATCGGCCCCGTCCGCGCCGCCGAGATCGCCCTCGAACGCGCGGGGATCGGCTGGTCGGACCTGACCGCCGTCGAACTCAACGAGGCCTTCGCCGCCCAGTCCCTGGCCTGCGTCCGCAGCTGGAAGGGGCTGGACCCCGACATCGTCAACCGCCACGGCGGGGCCATCGCCATCGGCCACCCGCTCGGTGCCTCCGGTGCGCGTATCCTCGGCTCCCTCGCCCACGAACTGCGCCGACGCGGCGGGGGCTGGGGCCTGGCCGCACTGTGCATCGGAGTCGGCCAGGGCCTCGCCGTCGTCCTGCACGCCGAGTAGGACCCCACCGCGCCACCTCCCCGGTACGTGCCCCGCACCGGGGAGGTGGCGGACACCGGCCGCAGGGACCACCCACCGCACACCGCGGACCGCAGGGAGCCGGTGCCGCACGAACGAAGGAACGACCGCCATGTCCACCACACCCGACGCGGCCCGCACGCCGTCCGGGCTGTCCGTCCCCGGCTACGTCCGGGACCACGACACCCACCCTCCGCTGGACTACCCGGGTTACCGGAGCACCGCGCTGCGCCACCCCCTGCGCCCGCTCACCCTGCTCCCGCACACCCTCACCGAGATCACCGCACCCGTCCTGGGCGAGGACCGCGTCGGCGCGCTCGACCACGACCTCACCCGCCAGCACGACGAGGAGCCCCAGGGCCAGCGCATCATCGTGCACGGGCAGGTGCGCGACAGCGACGGCGCGGCCGTGCCCCACACCCTCGTGGAGATCTGGCAGGCCAACGCCGGGGGCCGCTACCGCCACACCAGCGACAACTGGCCCGCCCCGCTCGACCCCCACTTCACCGGGGTCGGCCGCGCCATGACCGACGCCGACGGCCACTACCGGTTCGTCACCGTGCGGCCCGGCGCCTACCCCTGGAAGAACCACCGCAACGCCTGGCGGCCCGCCCACATCCACTTCTCCCTCTTCGGACGGGCCTTCACCCAGCGTCTCGTCACCCAGATGTACTTCCCCGACGACCCGCTGTTCTTCCAGGACCCCATGTGGAACTCGGTTCCCGACCCCCGGGCCCGCGAGCGCATGCTCGCCCGGTTCGACTACGACGCCACCGAACCCGAGTGGGCCCTGGCCTACCGCTGGGACATCGTGCTGCGCGGACGCGAACAGACCCCGTTCGAGTCCGACGAGGAGATCCTGGAGGACGACGAGTGAGCACCCACCCCACCACGCCGGCGCAGACGGTCGGCCCCTACCTCCACATCGGCCTGCCCTGGCCCGACGGCCCCCTCGCCGTCGCCGAGGGCACCCCGGGCGCGGTGTGGATCCGGGGCACCGTCTACGACGGGACCGGCCTACCCGTCACCGACGCCCTCGTGGAGACCTGGCAGGCCGACCCCGACGGACGCTTCGACCACCCCGACGACCCGCGCGGGGCACGCGCCTACCCGGGGTTGCGCGCCTTCGGCCGCTGCCCCACCGGACCCGACGGCCGCTACGGCATCCTCACCCTCAAACCCGGGACCGTCCCCGGCCCCCACGGCGACCAGGCACCCCACATCGACGTGTCCCTGTTCGCGCGCGGCATGCTGCACCGGGTCGTCACCCGCCTGTACTTTCCGGAGGAGGAGGCCGCCAACGCCGCCGACCCGGTGCTGAACAGCATCGACGAACCCGGCGCCCGCGCCACCCTCGTCGCGGAGGCGGCGTCGGACGGATACCGTTTCGACATCCGCATCCAGGGCGACGGGGAGACCGTCTTCTTCGACATCTAGCAAGGAACCTCCATGACCGGCCTGTTCGACGGTGTCCTCAACCACGGCTCCGTGGCGGGGGCCACCGACGACACCGCCTGGCTCCAGGCGCTCCTCGACGTGGAGGCGGCCCTCGCGCACGCCCTCGCCGACACCGGGGGCCTCGCGCGGGCCCGGGCGGAGGGCATCGCCGCCGCCTGCACCGCGGACCGCTACGACCCGGCCGGGCTCGGGCGGGCCGCCGCGGGCGGCGGCAACCCGGTGATCCCCCTGGTCAAGGAGCTCACGGGGCACGTCCGCGCCGTCGACCCCGACGCCGCCCGCCACGTGCACCGCGGCGCCACCAGCCAGGACGTCATGGACACCGCCGCCATGCTGGTCGCCCGGCGCGCGGGCGAGGTCATCCTCACCGACCTGCGGGGGCTCGCCGACGAGTTCCGCGACCTCGCCGGGACGCACCGCGCCACGCCCATGCCGGGCCGCACCCTGCTCCAGCAGGCCCTGCCCACGACCTTCGGGGCCGTCGCCGCCGGATGGGCCAACGGGCTGGCCGAGGCAGCCGACCAGCTCGAACACGTGCTCGCCCACCGCCTGGCCGTGCAGCTCGGCGGCGCCGTTGGCACCCTGGCCTCCCTGGGCCGGGACGGCCCCGCCGTCACCGCGGCACTGGCCGCGCGCCTGGACCTGGCCGAGCCCGTCCTGCCCTGGCACACCGAGCGCGGCCGGATCGCCGAACTCGCCGCAGCCCTGGGCCGGATCTGCGGCGCCGCGGGCACCGCCGCCCAGGACGTCGTCCTGCTCACCCAGACCGAGGTCGGCGAACTGGTCGAGGACGGCGGTCCCGGGGTCGGCGGATCCTCGACCCTGCCGCACAAGCGCAACCCCGTCGCGGCCGTCAGCGCGCTGGCCTGCGCCCGCCAGGCACCGGGGCTCGTCGCGAACCTGTTCGCCGCCCAGGTCCAGGAACACCAGCGCGCGGCCGGCAGCTGGCACGCGGAGTGGCTGCCCCTCACCGACCTGCTCCGCCGCACCGGCGGTGCCGTGGCCTGGCTGCGTACCAGCGCCTCCCGGCTGAGGGTCGTCCCCGAGCGGATGCGCGCCAACCTCGACGCCACCGGGGGACTGGCCCTGTCCGAGCGCGTCACCACCGACCTCGCACCCGAACTCGGACGTATGGACGCCCACCGCCTGGTCGCCGACGCCTGCCGGGAGTCGGTGTCCTCCGGACGCGACCTGGCCGACGTCCTCACCGCGCGCCTCGACGGAGTCCGCACCCGGGACAGGATCCTCGCGCTGCTGGACCCCTCCGGTTACCTGGGCGCGGCGACGGTGTTCGCCGACCGGGTCACCGGGGCCCGGACGGGCGGGGGCGCCGGAGCGGCCACCGCCCCCGGGCGGCCGGCGACGGGGACGGAGCCCGACACCGAACACACGAACAACGGAGAGCGGACCCATGAGCGTTGACCTGCACCACGTCGAGAGCGGCCCCGCCGACGCGCCGCCGCTGCTGCTCGGGGGGTCCCTCGGTGCCACGGCGCACATGTGGGAACCACAGGTCGAGGCGCTGTCCACCGTCTTCAGGGTGATCCGCTTCGACCACCGCGGACACGGACTCTCACCCGTCCCCGCCGGCCCCTACTCGATGGCCGACCTGGGAGGCGACGTCGTCGCCCTGATGGACCGGCTGGGCATCGGCCGCGCCCACTACGCGGGCCTGTCCATCGGAGGCATGGTCGGCCAGTGGCTGGCGGTCCACCATCCCGAACGGATCGACCACCTCGCACTGCTGGCCACCTCCCCGTTCATGGGCCCGGCCGGGAACTGGCGGGACAGGGCCGCCCTGGTGCGCGACCAGGGCACCGCCGCGGTGGCCGACTCCGTCGTGGAACGCTGGTTCACCCCCGGCTTCACCCGGGACAACCCCCACGACGTCGCCCGGCTGCGCGGCCAGATCGCCGCCACCGACCCCGAGGGGTACGCGGGGTGCTGCCAGGCGATCGAGACCTACGACCTGCGCGACGACCTCCACCGCGTCACCGCCCCGACCCTGGTCCTGGCGGGCGCCGACGACCCCTCCACCCCGCCGGCGGGCCATGCCGAACTCATCGCCGGGCGCGTCCAGCACGCCCGCCTGGTGGTGCTGGACGACGCCGCGCACCTGCTGTCCTGGCAGCAGGCCGCCAAGGTGAACACGCTCCTCACCCAGCACTTCGCCTCCGCCGACCGCTACGCGTCGGGGATGCGGGTGCGCCGCGGCGTGCTGGGCGACGCGCACGTGGACCGGGCCCAGGCGCGCACGACCGGGTTCACCGAGCCGTTCCAGGACCTGATCACCCGCTACGCGTGGGGGGAGGTCTGGACCCGTCCGGGGCTGGACCGGCGCACCCGCAGCTGCATGGTGCTCACCGCCCTGGTCGCCCACGGCCACTGGGACGAGGTGGCCATGCACGTGCGCGCCGCGCTGCGCAACGGACTGACCCCCGACGAGATCGGCGAGGTGTTCCTCCAGGCGGCCGTCTACTGCGGCGTTCCCGCCGCGAACAAGGCGTTCGCCGTCGCCCAGAAGGTCTTCGCCGAGGACGCCTGAGCGCACACGTCCCCGCGCCGTGGGGCGCGGGGACGTGTGCGCCGTCCGGTGGAGCGGCCCCGGTCAGCGCTTGAAGGCGACCCCGGCCAGCTCCCACAGCTTCACCGCGGGGTCGTCCGGGCGCGACCGGGGACCCACGTCGGGGTGGCGCCAGGAGGCGCAGTCCACGGCGCGGGGCCCGCCATCGTCGCGCCCGTCGTTCCACGGGCTGGCCAGTTCGAGGCCCTGGAAGACGACGGAGGCCTCCTCGGGGCTGCGAACCCGGCCCCACGGGGTGCCGAAGGAGTGGATCTTGTCGGTCAGCCACGCTGCCGAGGCCGGGTCGTCGGAGACGATGTGGGAGAAGATGACGCAGGACCCCGGCGCGAGCCGGTCCACCAGCCTGTGCACCATGCCGAACGGGTCGTCATGGTCCGGTAGGCAGTGCAGCAGGGACACCAGCATCACGCACACGGGCAGGTCGGTGTCGATCAGCCGCTGCGTCTCGGGCGCATGGAGGATCCGGTCGGTGTCCCGGATGTCCGCCAGCAGGAAAGCCGTCTCCGCGCTGTCGTTGATCAGCGCCCGGCCGTGCGCGAGCACGATGGGGTCGTGGTCGACGTAGACCACCCGGGCGCCGGGGTTGGCGCGCTGCGCCGCGTGGTGGGTGTTGTTGGCGGTGGGGAGCCCCGCTCCCAGGTCCAGGAACTGCTCCACGCCCTGGGCGGCCACGTACTCGACGGCCCGGGAGAGGTAGGCGCGGTTGTCGTTCGCGAAGGAGACGAGTTCGGGCGTGCCCTTCGCGAGTACTTCGCAGGCCTTCCGGTCCGCCTCGAAGTTGTCCTTGCCGCCCAGCAGGTAGTCGTACATGCGCGCGATGCTGGGGGTTTCCATGTCGATGTCCGGGGGGAAGCGCTCTGCCATCAGATGTGTGGGGCTGTACCCGGCCCGCGGACCGGGTAGAGGGGGCCCCTGCCTCCTTCTTCGTCGTGTACGCGTACCCGTCGGCCCGCTCGCGCGGTCCGAGACGGCGGTGAAGGGTCCCCGTGGCGGGGGTTCCGGGCGCGGAGCCGCCGGTGCTCCGGGACGGGCCGTCGGCCCGGCGTGGATCTGGGCCGCCATCGGTCACCTCCCCCGTTCTTCCCGCGTGAGCGCGCCGATCGCCGGTCTGTGCGCGAATTCCCGCCTCTGGGGGCGAGGGCCCGCCTTTCGGCGGGAGATCCGCGCAGCGATCTTCAGGCGAATAGTAACCGCGATTCGTCGTGCTTACCGGCGTTTTCCGAAGGAAAGAGGAAAGTGTGTATCGGCGGTCGAACGCTCATGTTCCGGGGCGGCCGAACCCGGGCAGTTCGTCGGCCACGAGCCCGGGGGCGGAGGCCCTGACGCGCTCACCCGCACCGCTCGGCGGGACCGGCGGGGGCGGGATCGCGGGCGCGGACCAGAACACGGCCGCCGAGTCACCGGCGGCGTCCGGTGAGGGCTGGGGGAACGGGTGCGAGGACGGGGAGGTGTCCCGGTCGGCACCGTCGTACGACGCTTCCGCGCTGTTCTCGTAAAATGTCTCCTCTGTCGCCGAAAGTCCTTTTATGGCGGTGGGGGAAAGCGACCTGACCCGGGCCACCAGGGCACGCCGCTCACAGCCGAGCCACCGGGTCAGCGCGAACGGGTCCCGGTCGGCCTCCACGCCCAGGGCCGCCACGGCGGCGTCCAGGTGGACGCACCTGGACTCCCACCGCTCACACGAGCACGTGGCCACCAGCGCGTCCCAGCTCCGTGGCACCAGGTCCCACCCCAGCAGGGCGAACACGCGGTCGACCGCCACGGGCAGCTCCTCCGCCAGGATCCGGGCCCGGAACACGGGCTGGGAGGCCAGCGCGGCGCACACGCGCTCCCACTCGGCCTCGGGCGGCACCGGTCGGATCAGGCTCACCTCGTGCACGCCCCCGCGGCCACCGGCGCCCCGGACCCGCGCCGCCACCTCCCCGGGGCGCACCGACAGCCGCTCCACCGCGGCACCCGCGCCGGGCGCCCCGGCGGTCACCTCCAGGTACTCGGTGAGAAGGCCCGACCACGTGCTCATCCGGCCACCGCCTCCGGAGCCAGCCGCACGACCTCCCGCAGGTCCTCCACCGACAGCGATGCCAGCCACTGCTCCCCGGTGGCGACCGCGCTGTCGGCGAGCGCGCTCTTGCGTTCGATCATCTCGTCCACCCGCTCCTCGACCGTACCCACGCACACCAGCTTGCGGACCTGGACGTCCCGCCGCTGCCCGATGCGGAACGCGCGGTCGGTGGCCTGGTTCTCGACCGCCGGGTTCCACCACCGGTCCACGTGCACGACGTGGTTGGCCGCCGTCAGGTTCAGTCCCGTCCCGGCCGCCTTGAGCGAGAGCAGGAACACCGCCGGCCCCTCCATGGTCTGGAAGCGCCGGGTCATCTCCTCCCGTGCGCCGCGCGAGGTGCCGCCGTGCAGCCACAGCACCGGGACCCCCAGGCGGGAGCGCAGGTAGGGTTCCAGCCGGTCACCGAACCGCGCGTACTGGGTGAAGCACAGTGCTTTGTCGCCCTCGGCCACGGCCTCGCCCAGGATCGCCTCCAACCGGTCGAGCTTGCCCGAGCGGCCCGCCAGGGCCGAACCGTCCCCGAGGAACTGGGCCGGGTGGTTGCAGATCTGCTTGAGCCGCGACATGGTCGCCAGGACCAGGCCCTTGCGCTCCTTCTCGGTGGCCTCCGCCATCCGCTCCGCCATCTCGTCGACCACGGCCTTGTACAACGAGGCCTGCTCCGGGGTGAGGGTGCACCAGGTGCGCATCTCCATCTTCTCGGGCAGGTCGGCGATGATCGACCGGTCGGTCTTGAGGCGGCGCAGCACGAACGGGCCGGTCATCCGGCGTACCAGCCCGGTGTCGGGCCCGTCCTCACCGGTGACGGCCTGTTCGAACGCGGCCGCGGTCCCCAGCAGGCCGGGGTTGGCGAAGTCCATGATCGACCACAGCTCGCCCAGGTTGTTCTCCACCGGTGTGCCGGTGAGCGCGATACGCGTGGTCGAGGGCAGGGAGCGCACCGCCGCGGCCTGGCGGGTCCCGTGGTTCTTGAGCGCCTGGGCCTCGTCGCACACGATCCGGTGCCAGGGCATGCCGGAGAGCTCGTCGGAGTCACGGGTGACCACGCCGTAGGTGGTCACCACCAGGTCGCAGCCGCCCACCAGGCGGGCCAGCGCGTTGCCGGTCGGCCGGTCCGGTCCGTGGTGGACGTGCACCCGCAGGCCGGGCGCGAACCGCTCCGCCTCGCGCCGCCAGTTGCCCACCAGCGACACCGGGCACACCAGCAGGGTGGGGCCGGCCGCGGGGTCGCGGAGGCGCTCGTCGGTGAGCAGGGCGAGCAGCTGCACGGTCTTGCCCAGGCCCATGTCGTCGGCGAGGACCGCGCCCAGCCCGAGGTCACCGAGGAAGCGGAGCCAGGCCGACCCCCGGTCCTGGTAGGGGCGCAGCGACCCCTCGAAGCCCGCAGGGGTCCCCATGGGGCGGGGCTCCGCCTTGGCCCCGCCGTCCAGCAGGGCACCCAGCGGGCCCTCGGCGACCACGTCTCCCACGGGCAGGGGGGCGGTGCCCGCCACACCGAGGGCCGTGCGCAGCGCCTCGTCGGTGCGCATGCGGTGGCCGCCGCGTCGGGTGACCAGGTCCAGGGCGGCGGCGACACGGTCGGGGTCCATCTCCATCCAGCGACCCCGCACGCGCACCAGGGACCGCTTGAGACGGGCCAGTTCGGCGAGTTCGGCCAGCTCGTCCTCGGACAGGGGGGCGGCCTCCGCGCCCGCGTCGGTCCCCGTTCCGCGCAGGAGGGCCTCGAAGGACACGTTGACCAGGTCGGAGGGGCTCACGCCGCCCTTGCCCCGGCGCCGCTGGGTCCCGGCCTCCTCCACCGTCACGCGCAGGCCGAGTGCGCGGCGACCGCTCCACTCGGGGAGGACCACCGCGAACCCGGCGCCCGTCAGCCGGGGCGCGGCCTCGGAGACGAACTCCTGGGCGTCCTCGGTGGTGAGCAGCAGCCGGGCGGGGGCCAGGTCGCGCAGGGCGCGCCGCAGGCGGGGGTAGTGGCGGGCGGCGCGGGCGAGGTCGGAGAGGGCCGTGGTGCCCACGTCGGCGGGGAGCCGGGCGGTGCCCTCGCCCAGCCAGACCTGTTCCAGGGGCAGGCGCAGCCCGGGGTCGGAGACCGAGCGGACCCAGAACTCGACCGACCAGGGGTCGCCGGGCCCGGGTTCGCGCAGGACGAGGAGGAGGGTGGCGCGTCCCGCGCCGCGCAGCCGGGCGCGCCAGTCCCGGAGGGGGCCGCGCAGGCGGTCGGCGGTATCGGGGTCCACGCCGGGGTGCGGGCCGGTGAGGGCGGCGGCGAGATGCTGCCCGGGGGTGGCCGGGGCCTCGGCGCGGTCCGCGACGGCGCGGTCGTCGCCCCCGGGCGGGCGGTGGCGGGGCCGGACGGCCAGGCGGCGGGCGACCGCGTCGGTGAGGAGTTCGAGGGGGGCGAGTACGCAGGAGCGTGCGGCGCGGTCCGCGGTCCCACCGGGCATGTGGGCGCGGGCGGAGGCGGGAAGCGCGGCGGTGAGCGCGGACAGGTGCTCCTCGGCCCAGTCCGTGGGGGCGGGGCGCCAGCGCGCGCGGGGAGGGCTCCCGACCAGGTCGGGGAGGACGCAGCCGGAGGTGACGAGCTGCTCGGCGAAGTCCCGGACGGCCGCCAGGTGGGCGAGGGACGGGCCGGCCAGCGCGGGGGGAAGGGCGGCCAGGAAGGCGTCGGCCCCGGCAGGGGACAGGCGGAGCGCGGGGACGCTCCAGGGGTGGAAGGCGGCCGGTTCGCCGTCGGAGGCCGTGGAGGGCAAGGGGGCGCGGGTGTCGCCGGGGAGGGTGAGTTCGAGGTCCAGGGGGCGGGCCGCCCCGGTGCCCGGGAGGGCGCGCAGTTCGGCGGGTGAGGCGGCGAACGGGTGCGGTCGCGGGGGCCGGGGCCCGTCGCCGCCGTCCCCGCGGGGAGGTGCGCCGGTCTCCCCCCAGACGGCCAGCGCGTCCCCGATCCACACGCCGTGCACGACCCGCACAGCACCTCCCGCGTTCCCCGTTGCCTGTCGGCCCCAGTATCCAGGTGCCCACCGACAGCCTGGGACGCGGTGCCCGGCGGCGGACCGGACCCCGTCCGGGTGCGCCAGGCTTCTGCGGCGGCCTCTCCTCCGGGGCCTGCCGGGTGCCGGGCGCCGCCGTCTCCGTCGCGGTCAGCGCCTCGTCGTGCCCAGGAACGCCGTCCACTCCCGGTGGGGGACGTCGAGGTGGCCTTCGTGGGGGTTGCGGGAGTCGCGGATGGCGGTGCCGGTGGGCAGGTCCGCCACCTCCACACAGTTCTCCGAGCGGGAGCTGTGGCTGGACTTGGAGAATTCGAGTTCGCTCATCCCCGTGGTGTACCCGTTCGCGGCGCGGCCGCGGTGTCCGATTCCGGTCAGGGGCCCGCCTGGGCGCCCACCGTGCGCACGAGCTCCTCCCAGCTGGGAAGCCCTGTGCCGCCGGGTGCGTCGGTGCCGTGCACGAGGGTGACGGAGGGGATCGACGCGAGGGTGTCGAGGCTGCGCCGGAACGCAGGATGCGAGGCGAGCTGCGGTTTGCAGCTGGGGGCCACCACGGTGGGCACCGCGTAGCCGACCATCTCGCACAGCAGCCCGATCGCGAAGTTGTCGGCGTGGCCGTTCGCGAACTTGTTGGTGCTGTTGAAGGTGAGCGGGCAGGCGAGCACCAGGTCGGGCGGTGGAAGGGACCTGCCGGTCCCCGGCATCCGGTACTCCACCCGGACCGGTTGCCCGGTCAGCCGTTCCAGTTCGCCCGGGTCGTGGAACCTGCGCCCCAGGGGAGTGGACAGGCAGACGACGGACCAGCCGTCCGCCTGGAGGCGCCGGACGAGGTCCGGCGCGCCCTCGGGGGCGGATGCGGCCGAGACGACGAGGTAGAGGGATTTCGCCATGACGGCAGTGTAGGCGCGGGGTCGTACGGGGTGGGGGAGTGCCGGGGGTGGCGCCCGCCCGGCACTCCGCCGCGGTCGGGGCGCGTGGTCACCCCTGCCCGGTGACAGCATGAATCTACGCCGTAAAGGTGGCCGTTCCGAAAAAGCACGACGGGCCCCGGCTCGGAACCGGGGCCCGTCGACAGGGGCAGGGTCACAGGTTCTTCGGCACCTCGTTGCCGACCGCGATGATCCCTTCCCGCATGCGCGTCCGCCACAGCAGGACGCCGCCGAGGAGGAAGAACGCGATGAGGGACAGGATCGCCACCCGGTACCCGCCGGTCAGGGACACCGCGATCGTCACGGTCAGCGATCCCAGGAACGTGGACCCCCGGTCCGAGATCTGGAAGAGGCTGAAGTACTCCGCCTCCTTGCCCTTCGGGATGAGCTGGGAGTACATCGACCTCGCCAGCGACTGCGTGCCGCCCAGCACCAGGCCGATGCCGACCCCCATGGCCAGGAACAGCGGCACGTTCCCCACCGGCAGGAAGTACGCCGCCGCGACCAGCGCGCCCCACACGACGAGGGAGGCCAGGACCGTGTTCTTCGTGCCGAGGAAACGGGCGACCCATCCGGTCAGGAACGCGCCCCCGAAGGCCACGAACTGGATCACGAGGATCGTGACGATGAGGATGTCCTGCTGCAGCCCGAGGTCCTGGGTCGCGAACGGCGCCGCGTAGCGGATCGCCGCCTGCACCCCGTCGTTGAAGAAGATGAAGGCCAGCAGGAAGAGGATCGTGTTCGGGTACCTGCGCATGTCCTTGAGCGTGTGCCCGAACTCGCGGATCGAACCTCCGACCCGGGGCCGGCCCCGCCCGCGCGCGGCCAGCGCCCCGAACCGGTTGCGCAGCGGCCTGATCGCCAGGACGGTGAAGCCCGCCCACCAGAGACCGCAGGAGGCGAACGCGATCCGCGCGGCGTCGTCCGCACCGATCCCCAGCGAGTCGGCGCTGACCACCAGGCCCAGGTGCACGGCCAGCAGGATCGCACCGCCCAGGTAGCCGATGCCCCACCCGGTCACCGACACGCGGTCGCGCTCGTCGGAGGTGGAGATCTCGGGCAGGAACGCGTTGTACACCACGATCGAGAGGCCGTACAGCAGGTTCGCCAGCACGAACAGCAGCGACGCGAGCAGGTAGCCGTCGGTGGCGAAGTACAGCCCGACCGTGCACAGCGACCCGGTGAGGGCCAGCCAGAACAGCCACCGCTTCTTGTGGCGGGACTGGTCGACCATCGCGCCGAGGACCGGCAGGCAGATGATCTGCAGCAGGATGGCGACCGTGGTCAGCGCGGGGTAGAGCGCGTTCGGGTGCAGGGTGAGCAGGTCCAGCCCGAGCGGGGCGATGGTCAGCGAGGGGTCCAGGCAGGACGCGGCGTCGGGTGCCCCCGCCGACGCGCAGGCCAGGTTGCTCAGGTAGGGGCCGATCAGGACCGTGACCACCGAGGTGATGAACACCGAGTTGGCCCAGTCGTACAGGTACCAGCCGCGCTGCTCGCGTCTGCGCTGTGCCGGGTCGTTGGAGGGGGCGTTGTCGGCCGCCGCCTCCGTGGGGTTGCCCATGGGGGATTATCCGTCCTGGAGGGTTCTGGTGGTGCCTCTGGTGTTGTCCGTCCACTGGCCCCGGCTGACGAGGAGCTGTTTGAGCGCGGTGGTGTTGTCGGTGACGATGCCGTCCACGCCCGCGTCGAGCAGGCGCTCCATCACGTGGGGCTCGTTGACGGTCCACACGTGCACCTGGATGCCCAGGCGGTGGGCGGTGTGGATGAGGTCCCGGCTGAGCACGGGGAAGGAGCCCTGCCGCAGGGGGATCTGGGCGCACACGGGGGCGCGGCTCGCCAGGGGGCGCAGCAGCGGGGCCAGGGAGGCGACGCGCAGCCGGACCACGTCCACGGGGCCGCAGGAGGTGGCGACGGGCCGGTCGAGGAGTCGCCGGGCCAGGTCCAGGCGCCGCTGGTCGAAGGAGCCCACGCACACGCGGTCCCAGGCGCCGGTGCGGCGCAGGACCCTGAGGAGGGGGAGGACGGCGGCGTCGGCCTTCAGGTCGATGTTGAACCGCGCGGTGGGCCAGGAACCGAGCAGGTCCTCCAGGAGCGGCACGGGTTCGCGTCCGCCCACGCGGGCGCGGGAGACCTCGCTGAAGGGCAGTTCGCCGATGGCGCCCCCGCTGTCGGTGGTGCGGTCCAGCGTCCGGTCGTGGAAGGCCATGAGGACGCCGTCGCTGGTGGCGTGGACGTCCGTCTCCAGGTAGGTGTAGCCGAGGTCGACGGCGTGCTGGAAGGCCACCGCCGTGTTCTCCAGTTCGGTGCTGCGCACGCCCTGGTCGTCGGTGAGCCATCCGCCCCGGTGGGCGAGGGCCACGGGCACGGGGGAGGAAAGGTACGCGTGAGTCACGTCTTGCAGTATGCCTGCTGCGGGGTGCGGCGCGCCCGCCGCAGTTCCGCGGCTGAGAGGGCGGGAAACCTGGAATGCCCGGTGGCGCGGGCGGTGTGCGGAGCGCTCTGTGGAGGGTGAAGCCGGACGTCATCCTCTCCGAAGGGACCCGTTCATGTCGTACTCCCCTCCTTGTCACCGCTGCCCGCTCCCGGAGTGCCGCCGCGGCCCGTCCGTCCGCTCGGGGGCCGCCCGCCGGCAGGAAGGCCCTCGCCGTGCCCCGGGGCCGGAGCGGTCCTTGGCCGGGCGCCGACCTTTGACCGGGGGAGAGCGTCCGGCGCGGACCCCGGCCCGTGCTCCGCTCCGCGGCGGACCGGTGGGGCGGTGCGGAGCGCCGCTGCTCGCGGGGCACCGTACGCCCGGCGACGTTCACCTGCTGGCCCAGCGGTTGGCGGAGGTCCTGGTCGGGCGCCGCGCGCCGGAGGTGCTGCGGGATCAGTTGGCGGTCCCGGTGCGCGAGGAGCTGCGCCGTCTGCGTGGGGCGATCCCCTGTGGGCTGGCCCCCCGCCTGTCCCGGGTGTTCCACCAGGCGGTGGACGACGGGGGGACGGGCGCCGCGGGGGTGGAGGCGAGTGCGGTGATCGGCTGTGAGCGGCGGTCCCGGGTGTTCGCGTTCAGGGCGCGGTGGGAGGAGGGGCGGTGGGTGTGCACCCGGTTGGAGACCGACAGCGCGGCACGGAGCCGGAGCGGGGTACCGGTGGTGCGGTCTCCGTGAGCGGTGTCCGTGTTGGTGGGTGCGGGGTCGTCCTGGTGTGCGGCCCGCGCCCACCGGGCGCCCCTCGCTGCGCCTCGGCGCTCGTGGGGTGTCGGCCTATCCCCGCGGTTCGCTCAGGCCCCGGCTTATGCGGAGGCAGGCCAGCGC
The DNA here is from genome assembly GCF_042716955.1 of Nocardiopsis sp. NPDC058631. Classification (NCBI taxonomy): domain Bacteria; kingdom Bacillati; phylum Actinomycetota; class Actinomycetes; order Streptosporangiales; family Nocardiopsidaceae; genus Nocardiopsis; species Nocardiopsis sp. NPDC058631. The sequence goes on from NZ_JBHXQY010000003.1 coordinate 65,926, forward strand.
CCCCGCCACGACGGCGACGGCCATGAGGACGAGAGCCGCCTGCACGACGGTGCCGGACTCCCCCGCGACCGCGGCCTTGAGCATGGCCACCGCCCAGTAGCCGGGGGAGATCGGCGCGATGGTCTGCGCCCAGGCGGGCATCATCGCGATCGGGGCCAGGGCTCCGCCCAGGGCGCTCACGGTCAGGGCGCCGATGTCGCAGACGGCCGCGAGTTCGCCGTGGCTGCGCACGACGCCGGCCAGGGCCACGCCGATGGCCAGCAGGGCGGCGGACCACACGCAGACCGCGAACAGGATCAGCGCGGGGGAGCCGGTGACGGGCATGTCCACGACCTGGGCTCCGAAGACGATGAGGATCATCTGCTGGACGACCAGCAGGAGCAGGCGGTGGGGGAGGTCAGTTCGCATGGGCCACCGCCTGGTAGAGGTCGTCGAGGGTGGGTTGGCGCAGGTCCACGGATCGGACGGGTTTGGTGGCCTCGACCAGCATCTGGGCCAGGGTGGTGGTGGGGTCGGTGGTGGGCACGCGCGCCTCCTCGTCGTCGAAGGAGAGCCGGACCTCTCCGGGCAGCCCGTGGATCAGCTCGCCGGCTTCGCCCCGGGCGATGATCCGCCCCTGGCGGGCGACGGCGATGCTGGCCCCCAGTTCGGTGAGTTCGGGGAGGTAGTGGGTGGTGTAGATGACTGTCGCTCCGGTGCGGGCGTGGTCGCGGACCACCTTCAGGAGGGACCGGCGGGTTTCGGGGTCCACGCCTGCGGTGGGCTCGTCCAGCAGCAGGAGGGCGGGTTTGTGGACCATGGCGGCTGCGGCCTGGCCGCCGCGCTGGGGCTCGCTGCCGTGTCGATGCGGGCGATCGGGGCCGAGGTCGGGTTGACGCCGATGGCCCTGTACGGGTACTTCGCGAGCAAGGACGACCTCCTGGACTGGCTGGTGGGCCGTGTACTGCGGGAGGTGCCGCGCCCCGACCCGGGGGCGCCCTGGCAGGAGCGGCTGGCCGAGAGCGCGCGGGGTGCCAGAACGGTGGCCCACCGCTACCCCCGGACGTTCCCGCTGCTGCTGAGCAGGCCCGTGGTCCTGGCCGAGGCGATGCGCGTGGTGGACCCCCTGTACGGAGCCCTGATGGAGGCGGGGGTCCCGGGCGGGCGGGTGGCCGCCTGGGAGCGGATGTTCAGCACCTTCGTGCTGGGGTTCGCGGTCTCGGAGGTGAGCGGCCGCTTCGGGGAGGGCAACCTGGGAACCCGGGAGCGCCGTGAGCGTCTGGAACCCGGGGAACTGCCGGCGCACGACCGACTGGGAGAGGTGCTGGATCTGCCCGTGGACTGGACCGCGGAGTTCGAGGAAGGGCTGGCGAGACTGCTGGCGATGATCAAGGAGGAGGGGCGAAGGGCGGGGTGAGGCCCCCTCACCCCGCCCGGAACGGCACGGCGGGTGACCGTGGGCCCCGCGTGGCACGCAGCGGGAAGCACCTGGATTTGCGGCTATGGGCGTCGATAGGGTCCTTCTGGGGTCGTCTCCGGATCGGAGCGGACCCCGTGTTCGAACGGTGGCGCCCACGTGGTCGCGCCGTACCTGGCATGCGGCGGCTCCGGACGACGGCGCCCCGCAAAGGGATTAAGGAGGGGGCGGCCGCGGCGTCCCCGCGCCGGGGCGGCCATCCGTGTATGAAACCTGCTGACATCGTCCACCTGCACAGCCTCAGCGTTCCGACCCTCTCACCGGACGGCCGGCGCGCGGTCTTCGCCCTCACCCGCCCGGACCTGGAGGAGGACGCCTACCTCGGTTCCCTGTGGTCGGTCCCCACCGACGGTTCGGCGCCGCCCGCCCGGCTCACCCGGGGCACCGGGGACAGCGGACCGGTGTTCTCCCCCGACGGGCGGTGGATCGCCTTCCTGCGCCTGGACGGGGACAAACACGCCCAGATCCACGTGCTGCCCGCCGACGGCGGCGAGCCCTGGAAGATCACGTCGCACCCCCTGGGCGCCGGAACGCCGTGCTGGAGCCCCGACTCCACCCGTGTCGCCTACACGGCCAGGGTCCCCGAGCCGAACCGGTACGTGGGCGTCGAGCCCGGCAAGGAGCCGCCCCGGCGCATCACCCGGGTCAGGTACCGCCTGGACGGCCTGGGGTTCACCAACGACCGGCGCTCGCACGTGTTCGTGTCCGCGCCGGTCGACGCCTCCGGAGAGGCGGGCGAGCCGGTCCAGGTGACCGGCGGCGACTTCGAGCACACCGACGTGGCCTGGCGGCCCGACGGCGCCGAGCTGCTGTTCGCCGCCGCGCGGCACGAGACGTGGGACACCGACCTGGTGCAGGACGTGTGGGCGTGCGCGCCGCAGGAGGGCGCGCAGGTGCGCCGGGTGACGGCGGGCAACCTGGACGCCTGGGGAGGCCGGTTCTCCGCGGACGGTTCGACGGTGTTCTTCGGCGGTGACGAGATCGGCCCCGGCCTTGACGACTTCGTGGGGCAGACGACCGGGGTGTGGTCGGTTCCGGCTGACGCCTCGGCGGAGCCGACGCGCCTGACGCCGGGGCAGGACCCGCGGATGGCGGGCCCCCTCCTGGTGGTGGCGGACGGACTGTTGGGCCTGGCGGAGAACCGGGGCGCGATGGACCTGGTGCTGGTGCCCTTCGGAGGCGGTGAGCCGCGGGTCGTCCTGGGTGACAAGGTGCAGGTCCAGTCGTTCGACAGCGCGGGCGGGGTGACGGTCGCCGTGGTCGCCGACGGGCGCACCAGCGGTGAGCTGGTGCTGGTGTCCGAGGACGGTGTCACGAGGCTCACGGGGTTCGCCCGGGAGCTGGACCCGCTGCCGATGGCGGAGCTGACGGCGCACGCGCCCGACGGGTATCCGGTGCACGGGTGGGTGACCGTCCCGGAGGGGGAGGGGCCGCACCCGGTGGTGCTGATGATCCACGGCGGCCCGTTCGCGCCCTACGGGCACCAGCTGTTCGACGAGACCCAGGTGCTCGCGGCCGCCGGGTACGCGGTGGTGATGTGCAACCCGCGCGGGTCCTCGGGGTACGGGCACGAGCACGGCCGGGCGATCATCGGCTCGGTGGGCGAGGTGAGCGCCGCCGACGTGCTCGCGTTCTTGGACGCGGCCCTGGAGGACGGGCGACTGGACTCCTCGCGGGTGGGCGTCATGGGCGGTTCGCACGGCGGATTCATGACGACCTGGATCACGGCGCACCACGGCGGGCGCTTCCGGGCGGCGATCAGCGAGCGGGCGGTCAACGCGATCGACAGCTTCCACGGCTCCTCCGACATCGGTTCCCTCTTCCCGGGGCCGCTGTACGGCGCGCCGCAGACGTGGGCGAAGGAGAGTCCGCTCACCTACGCGGACCAGATCGACGTGCCGTTCCTGATCATCCACTCCGAGGAGGACTGGCGGTGTCCGGTGGAGCAGGCCCAGCGCCTGTTCGTGGCGCTCAAGCTGCGCGGTCACGAGACGGAGATGCTGCTGTTCCCGGGTGAGGGCCACGAGCTGTCGAGGTCGGGGCTGCCCAGCCACCGGGTCGCGCGTTTCGAGGCGATCCTGGACTGGTGGCAGCGCCACATGTGATGTTCGTCGGGGGCGGGGGAGGACCCCGCCCCCTTCCCGAGGTTCTCGTGAGACACCTCACATTTCCTGGCCTTCTTGGCCGGGTTTTGGTGTGTTCCGAACGGGGATGCTGTGTGCCCGCTTCGTGGGAACGGGCGGGTTTTTGGCTCTGGTGTTATGGCCGTGCAGGTCAGAGGGTTGCCCAAGGCGAGGTAACGAAAGGGTCGCGCCCCGGTCTGGCCGTGGATTAGTGTTCCCTCAGGTCGGAACGCACCATGTGGTCACCATCAGGGTGACGGCGTCCGATTTCCGTCGCACCCCGCTCGCCAGCAGTCCTCTTCCCAGGAGCGGGGGCCACCGCAGAACGCCCGGCACACCTCCCGCGGTTGTCTCTCGCCGCGTACCGGGACCCCCCACCGCACATCCCCACGCACCTGCCACAGGTGTGTCCTCGGGATGTCCTGCGCTGGTAGACGGGTGTGGGAGAAAGGCAGTCGATCCCTTGACCCGCAAGCCCGAACCCGGTTCGCGTGGAAGGCGTCGTGTCGCGACGGTCGGTTTCGTCGCCCTCGGCGCGATCGCCCTGTCCTCGGGGGTGGCCCTGGCCGAACCCACCGAGGAGGAGGCGCAGCAGCGCTACGAGGAGCTCCAGGAGGAGCTCTCCGCGCTGAACGAGACCTTCAACCAGGCCGAGGAGGACCACTCCACCGCCCAGACCGAGCTGGAGGACATCGAGGAACGGCTGGCCGAGGCGCAGGAGGACCTGGACGCCATGTCCGGACAGGTCGCCGGGATCGCCCAGGTCGCCTACACCGAGTCCACGCACAGCCTCTTCACGGTGCTCTTCGACAGCTCCGCCGACGCGGCGCTCCAGAACGTCGCCGACCTCAACTTCCTCTCGGAGGGGCAGGAGGTGGTCCTGGCCGACTACGTGGTGGAGGTGGAGCGCGCGGAGGAGCTGCGCGACCAGGCCGCGACCTCCGAGGAGGGCGCGGCCGAGTCCCTGGCCGAAGCCGAGTCGGCCCAGGAGGAGGGCGAGGCCGCACTGGAGGAACAGGCCGCGGTGCTGGAGAGCCTGGGCGGCGTGGACCCGACCGCGGGCACGGCCGCCGACGGCGGCGCCACCACCGGCGGGGACGCGGGCGCGGTGTCCGGGGACGTCCAGGCGGTCCTGGACTTCGCCCGCGCGCAGATCGGCAAGCCCTACGTGTGGGGCGGCACCGGACCCGACGGCTACGACTGCTCCGGTCTGACCCAGGCGGCGTGGGCGCAGGCGGGCGTGAGCCTGCCCCGCACCACCTACGACCAGGTCAACGCGGGTACGAGCATCCCGCGCGACGAGGTCCAGCCGGGCGACCTGCTGTTCTTCTACAGCGAGTCGGCGCCCAGCCACGTCGGGATCTACTCCGGCAACGGGATGATGATCCACGGATCCAACCCCGCCAAGCCGCTGGAGGAGGTCTCCCTGTCCGCGTACTGGGACGGCGTCTTCACCGGCGCGGTGCGCGTCGGCTGAGGGGGCCGCGCCGCGGCCGGGGCGGGGCCCCGGCCGGGTGCGGTCCGCGTGTCCTTCGGCCCGCGGGACGCTTCTGTTCAGGGTCGCCGCCGGCCTCGCGGTGGTGATCGCCTTCTTCTGGCTGCCCTCCGTCGTGGTCGGCCCGCTGGTCTGGGGCGTGGCGATCGCCCTGGCCGTCGGTGTTGCGGCGCTCGGGACGCGGACGCTCAGGGCCGAGTCGGGCCCATGGCCCGTTCTGCGCGACGGGGCCCGGCGGGGCGCGTCGCACACCGTGCGGCGCGCCCCTTCCGTGTCCGGTAGGGCACTCTCCGGGCGATCTGGTGACACATCGGGGAAGGCCGCAGCGGTTCAGGGAAACAGGGTTATAGTGACTCTGTGTCACTGAACAAGCACGTAGGGTCTCATGTTGACGGGGTGTCCCACCGCGGCCGGGTCGAACGGGTCCTCACCCGCGTCTTCCGCAACGACTGGAGTGCGCTGACACCCCCCGAGATCGGCCGCTGGGCCCCCGACCTGAGCGTGAGCGTCGTCATTCCGGCGCGCGGCGGACAGCGCCGCCTCGACCTGGCCCTGGCCTCCCTGGCGGCCCAGACCTACCCCGAGGACCTGATGGAGGTCGTGGTCGTCGACGACCACTCCTCCCCGGGCCTGCGCCTTCCGCCGCTGCGCCCCGTGCACTGCCGCGTCCTGAACGCCCCCGACGGCGGCTGGGGCGCAGGGTACTCCCGCGCCTACGGCGCCCACGCCAGCACCGGCGACATCCTGCTGTGGATGGACGCCGACATGGTCGTGGGCCCCGAGTTCGTCGAGGCCCAGGCCCGCTGGCACCACGTGCACGCCGAGGCCGTCACCCTGGGCCGCGTCCGCTTCACCGACACCGGCCCGCAGAGCCCGCAGGAGGTGCTGGCCCGCGTCCGGTCCGGGACCCTTCGCCAGACCCTGGACACCGGCCGCCGCCACGAGTGGGTCGAACGCCTCCTCACCCAGAGCGACAGCCTGCGCGACGCCGACCACCTGGGCTTCCACGCCTACGTCGGTGCTGCGGCGGGCGTACGCCGCAACCTGTACGAGGCCGCCGGGGGCGTGGACCCCGACCTCGACCTGGGCCAGGACACCGAGTTCGGCTACCGGCTCTGGCAGGCGGGCGCCGTCCTGGTGCCCGAACACGCCGCCACCGCCTGGCACGTGGGGCGCGCGGGTACCGCCCGCACCCGGCTGCCCTCCGAGCGCTTCCGCACCGAGGTGCTCGCCGAGTTCATGCCCCACCCCCACCTCTACCGCGAGCGCGTCCCCGCCCACCGGCGCCGCATCCCTCTCGTGCACGCCGTCGTCGACGTGGCCGGCGCCCCCTACGACCTGGTACGCGGCTGCGTCGACCGGCTCCTGGACAGCGCCGAGACCGACCTGGCCATCACCCTGGTCGCCGACTGGGAGGGCGCCGGCGACAGGAGCGGGGCCCCCGGCGGTCCCCATCTGGACCTGCGCCTGGTCCAGGCCAACTACCTGCGTGAACCCAGGATCTCCTTCGCCACCGCCGCGCCCCGCACCGGGTTCCCCTCCCCCTACCTGCTCCAGGTCCCGGTGGCGTGGGGGCTGGGCCAGGTCGCCCTGTCCCGTCTGCTGGCCAGTGCCGAACGGGCCCGAGCCGGGCTCACGGAGCTGTTCTCCGCGACCTCGCCCGCGCGCGAGGCCGGGGTGCGCCTGTGGCGCACCCGGGCCCTGGCCAGAGCCATGCGGGTGCGCGGCGAGGGCGAGGACCTGGGCGACGTGGTGGCCGAGCTGCACGGGCGCTACCGCATCCACGCGGGCGAGGAGACGCTCACCGACCTGTCGCTGTACCGCTCGGTGCCGCCACCGCCGCGCGCCGACCCCGACCCGCTCACCGCCTCCCGCCGGCGCCTCGGGGCCGCATCGTGGAGGGGGGCCGCGCAGGGCGGGGAGGGGACGGGAAGGAGACGGGGCCGGCGGGCCGTCGGGGCCCTGCTGCTCTCCGTCTCACGGCGGGCCCTGCGGCGGCTCCGGCGCACCGGGGTGCGGGGCACCGGCGGGGAGCCGGACGTGTGAGAGGGCGGCACCCGCCGCGCGGCCCGGGGGAGGGGCTGCGGGGCGGGATACCCGGGATCCGGCCGTGCCCGGGCAGATGGGGGAAGACACCGACCCGCAGACGCGCGAACCCCGTCGCCGGCCACGGTCCCCGCTGGCGCGGGTGACCGAGTGCGACGCGTTCCGTACGTAAGGTACCCGATGCGCAACGCCGAACGGGCGCGCCGCGGGTGCGGCACGCCCGTCCTGTCCGTCCCCGGCGGGGCGGGGCGTCAGTCGCGCGCGCCGACGGCGTCGATCGACTCCAGGAGCTGCTCGCGCAGGTTGTCGTTGACCGGCGTCGACCCGGTCTCGGCGGACGCCGCCTCCTGGCCCTCGGGGCTCACCACGTACCGCAGGAACGCCTTGGCGTTCTCCGCCTCGGCCGCGTCCGGGTACTCCTCGCACACGGCCTCGTAGCTCACCAGGACCAGCGGGTAGCTGCCCGGTTCGGTCGTGCCGTAGTCCAGTTCCAGGGCCAGGTCGTACTCGCTGGCGTTGTCCTCGCGGCGCGGTGAGTCGGCCACCACCTGCGCGGCGGCCTCGGGGGAGATCTCCACGAACTCCCCGCCGACCCCGATCCTGGCCGTGGACATCCCGTGCACGTGCGACATCTCCACGTACCCGATCGACCCCTCGGCGCGCTGGACCGTGTCGGCGATGCCGCTGTTGCCCTGGGCGGATTCGCGCGGGGTGATCGGCCACTGGCCGCCCGGCTCGTGCGGCCAGGAGTCGGGGGCCGCGCTCTGGAGGTAGTCGGTGAAGTTCTCGGTGGTGCCCGAGTCGTCGGCGCGGTTGACCTGGGTGATCGCCAGGTCGGGGAGGTCGGCGTCGGGGTTGTCCTCGGCGATCTCCGGGTCGTCCCAGCGGGTGATGTCCTGGTTGAAGATCTTCGCGATCGTGTCCGGGCGCAGGTCCAGCGAGTCCACGCCCTCAAGGTTGAACACCACGGCGATGGCCACCACGTACGCGGGCAGGCTGAGGGTGTCCGAGCCGCCGCAGCGCTCCATGGCGTCGCCGTTCTCGTCGGCGTCCATCGCGGCGTCGGTCCCGGCGAAGGCCACCGCCCCGTCGATGAACTGGTTGCGGCCACCGCCCGACCCGATCGAGTCGTAGTACACGCGGGCGTCGTCGCACGCCGACTGGTACCCGGCGATCCAGGTCGTCATCGCGTTCTCCTGGGCGCTGGAACCGGCGCCCGACAGGCTCCCGGAGAAGCACTCCAGGTCGTCGGGGACCTCCGGAGGGGCGGCTCCCTGGACCGCGTCGTCGCTTCCGCATGCGGTGGTCGCCAGCAGCAGACCGGCCAGGGCGGCCGAGGCCGCTCCCCGGTAGGCGCCGCGGTGGCGCGGGGCGCCGGTCTGGGTGTGCTTGTTGGACGGGAGCACGACTGCTTCTATCCCCTTCGTCGGTGTCGGTGGCCTTGGTGTTCACCGCCGCGGCCGGGGCCCGGCGCGTTGTCGCTGGTGAAGGTCCACCGCCGAAGAATTTAACCACCGGTGGACCGACACCCCCAAAGCGCCCCCGTGTGGGAGGGCGCTCACCGCCTGCGGTGACGGGCGTGCATGACACGCGGGCGGTGCGGGCACGGGTACGTGCGTGATGAGCACGCACAGCACGCCCACGGCCGCCGCTCCGACGTCAACCTACCGCCTGCAACTGAGCCCCGGGTTCACCCTGGAGGACGCCGCGGACCTGCTGGACCACCTGGACCGGCTCGGGGTGGGCGCTGTCTACCTCTCGCCGATCCTGACCGCCGCGCCCGGATCCGGGCACGGCTACGACGTGGTCGACCCCACCAGGGTCGCACCCGTGCTGGGCGGCGACGCCGCCCGCGCCGCCCTGGCGGCCAAGGCGCACGAGGCCGGCCTGGGCGTGGTCGTGGACATCGTCCCCAACCACATGTCCGTCGCCCGGCCCGACGCCAACGCCTGGTGGTGGGACCTGCTCGAACACGGCAGGGAGTCCGCGTACGCGCGCTGCTTCGACGTCGACTTCGACGCCGGGCCCCTCCTGGTCCCGGTGCTCGCCGACGACGGGGACGGCGGCACGGCGGCCCTGGGCGACCTCACCGTCGTCGACGGGTGCCTGGCCTACCACGACAAGCTCTACCCCCTGGCCCCGGGCACGCACGCCGCCGGCGACCCGGCCGGCCAGGTCCACGAACGCCAGCACTACCGGCTGGTGTCCTGGCGCCGCGGCGACGCCGAACTCACCTACCGCAGGTTCTTCGACGTGGACGAGCTGGCCGCCGTCCGGGTCGAGGAGCCCGGCGTCTTCGACGCCACCCACGCCGAGATCCTGCGGTGGGCGGAGCTGGGCCAGCTCGACGGGCTGCGGGTGGACCACGTCGACGGGCTCACCGACCCCGGGGGGTACCTGCGCAGGCTCACCGAACGCTTCGGCGGGTGGGTGGTGGTGGAGAAGATCCTCGCCCCGGGGGAGAGCCTGCCGCAGTCCTGGCCGGTCGCGGGGACCACCGGCTACGACGCCCTGCGGGAGGTGTGCGGGCTGTTCGTCGACCCGTCGGGGGAGGCCGGGTTCACCGGCCTGGCGCGGGAACAGGGGGTGGAGGTGGACGTGGAGGCACTCGACGAGCGGGCGCGCCACCACGCGGCCACCGACCTGCTGCGCGCGGAGGTGCGGCGCATCGCGGCCCTGCTGCCGCCCCGGGACGGGGAGGCGGGGGGCGCGGGCCCCGACGGGGCGGTGCCGCGCCGGGAGGAGGCCGTCGCCGTCCTGCTGTGCTCCTTCGACGTGTACCGCTCCTACCTTCCCGAGGGAGAGGCCGACTGGGGCCGCGCGGTGGACACCGCCCTCGGGCGGCGCCCCGACCTGGCGCAGGACCTGCAGGCCCTCGACCGGATGGTCCGCCAGGACCCCGCCGGGGAGGCGGCCCGGCGCATCCAGCAGACCAGCGGCATGGTCGTGGCCATGGGGACCGAGAACACCGCGTTCTACCGGGGCACCAGGTTCGCGGCCCTGAACGAGGTGGGAGGAGACCCCTCGCGCTTCGCCGTCGCCCCGCAGGAGTTCCACACCCGGGCGGCACGGCGGGAGGCCGCGAGCCCCCGCACCATGACGGCCCTGTCCACGCACGACACCAAGCGCTCCGAGGACGTACGGGCCCGGCTGGCCGCCCTGTCCGAGAGGGCGGAGGCCTTCACCGGTGCGGTGCGCCGCTGGACCGGGTGGTGCCCGCTGCCCGAACCCGCGCTCAACCTGCTGGGCTGGCAGACCCTGGTCGGCGCCTGGCCCATCGGGGAGGAGCGCCTGGCCGCCTACCTGCTCAAGGCCGCCCGTGAAGCACGCCTGGGCACCTCCTGGACCGACCAGGACGCCGACTTCGAGGAGCGGGTGCGCTCGTGGCCGGGCCGGGTCCTGGGCGACCGCTCGCTGAGGGAGGAGGTCGCCTCGGTGGTGGAGTCGGTGCGCGACGCCGGGTGGAGCAACTCCCTGGGCCAAAAGGCCGTGCAGCTGATGGGCCCGGGGGTGCCCGACGTCTACCAGGGCACCGAGCTGTGGGACCTGTCCCTGGTCGACCCCGACAACCGCAGGCCCGTGGACCACGGTGCCCGCGCCGACCTGCTCACCCGGATCGAGGGCGGGTGGCTGCCCCCGGTGGACGCCACCGGTGCGGCCAAGCTCCACCTGGTCCGCACCTGCCTGCGCCTGCGCCGGGAGCTGCGCCCCACCGGTTACCTCCCGCTCATCGCCTCCGGTCCGGCCGCACCCCACGCGGCGGCCTTCGCCCGTGTCCGCGAGGGCGCGGACCAACCCGGCGTGGTGGTGGTCGCCACCCGCCTGCCGCTGGGCCTGGCCGGGGCCGGGGGGTGGAGGGACACCGTCCTGCCGCTGCCGTCGGGGCCGGGGGAGTGGACCGACCGGCTCACCGGCCGTGTCGTCGCGCCCGTGCGCACCGACGGCTACACGTGCGCGCCCCTGGCCGACCTGCTCGACCGCTACCCGGTGGCCGTGCTGGTCCGCCGGTGAGGACCCCGCCCGCCCCGCGTGACGGGATAGTCTGATCGGTGATCATGGCGCAAGCGAACACCACACACCACACCGGCCCCAGGCTGCGGATGCCCGACACCGTCGCGGCAGCCCTGGCCTGCCCCACCTGCGGCAACGGCCTCGCACGGGACGAGCGCGGCCTCGCCTGCGAGGGCGGGCACAGCTTCAACGTGGCCAGGGAGGGGTACGCGAGCCTGCTCACCGGAGCAACGCCGCCCGGAACGGGCGACAGCAAGGAGATGGTCGCCGACCGCCTGCGGTTCCAGGAGGCCGGGCACTACGACTTCGTGGGGGAGGCGCTCGCCGCCGCCCTGCGACGCGAGCTCGTCGCACCCGCCCCGGTCCTGGTCGACGTCGGCGGCGGAACCGGCCACTACCTCACCCGGGTCCTGGACGCCCTGCCGCGTGCCGTGGGGCTGACCGCGGACGTGTCCAAGTGGGCCGCCCGCCGGGCCGCGCGGGCACACGGGCGCGGCGGTGCCGTCACCGCCGACGCCTGGCGCGGACTGCCCCTGCGCGAGCATTGCGCGGACGCCGTGCTCAACGTGTTCGCGCCGCGCAACGCCGCCGAGTTCCACCGGGTGCTGCGCGCCGACGGCGTCCTGCTGGTGCTCGTCCCCGCCGCGGACCACCTGGCCCAACTGCGCGCCCCGCTGGGACTGCTGGAGGTGGACCCGCGCAAGGACGAGCGCCTGGCCGACTCCCTGCACGGGCACTTCGCGCCGACCGGCGCGCAGGACCTGCGCACCACCATGGAACTGACCCACGAGGACGTGGCGACCGTCGTCGGTATGGGCCCCAGCGCCCGCCACATCGGCGCCGACGACCTGCGCGCCCGTGTGGGCGCCCTGCCCGAGCCGTTCACCGTCACCGCGTCGGTGCGCCTGCACGCCTACCGCCCGCACTCGTGAGCGTGCGGTGTCCGCCCCCGAGCGGACACCGCACACCCGCCCCGGCACCCGCCGGCGGCTCCGGTGGCCCGTGCGGTGTGCGGCGCCCCCGCCTACGCCCCGGCGCCCTCGGCGGTCCGGTGTCCCGCGCCCGGGTGAGGGGTAGACACCCTGCGTGAGCGAACCGGACACCATCCCGACCGCGCCCGACACCCCCGACACCCCCGGCCGGGGCGTCGACGGGGACTTCGCCGTGTGGGCGCCCCACCTCGAACGCGTCCGCCTGAGCGTGGCCCCCGGCACAGGCGCCCGCCGACCGGGCGGTGCCGCCGACCCCGGGACCGGCGTGCGCGTCGTCCCGATGGAACGGGACGGGGACGGCTGGTGGCGGGCCCAGGTCCCGGGCACCGGACCGGGCACCGACTACGCCTACCTCCTGGACGAGGACCCCGCGCCCCTGCCCGACCCGCGCTCCCTGGCACAACCCCGCGGCGTGCACGGTCCCAGCCGCGTCCACGACCACGCGGCCTTCGCCTGGACCGACGCCGCCTGGACCGGCCGGGCGCTTCCCGGGGCGGTCGTCTACGAGCTCCACGTGGGCACCTTCACCCCCGAGGGCACCCTCACCGCGGCCGTCGGCCGGCTCGACCACCTGGTCGACCTGGGCATCACCCACGTCGAACTGATGCCGGTCAACGCCTTCGACGGCACCCACGGGTGGGGGTACGACGGTGTCCTGTGGGGGGCGGTCCACGCCCCCTACGGAGGCCCCGACGCGCTCAAGTCCCTGGTGGACGCCTGCCATGCCCGGGGCCTGGCCGTGCTCCTCGACGTCGTCTACAACCACCTGGGCCCCTCGGGGGCCTACCTGCCGCGCTTCGGCCCCTACTTCCGCGGCGAGAACGCCTGGGGGCCCTCCCTCAACCTGGACGGCCCCGACTCCGACCCGGTCCGACGCCACGTCCTCGACAACGCCCTGGGCTGGCTGCGCCACTACCACCTGGACGGCCTGCGCCTGGACGCCGTCCACGCCCTGCGCGACGACCGGGCCGTCCCCCTGCTGGCCGAACTCTCCGCCGAGGTGGACTCCCTGTCCGCCGCCCTGGGGCGTCCGCTGCCGCTGATCGCCGAGTCCGACCGCAACGACCCGCGCACCGTCCTGCCCCGCGAGGCGGGCGGCCTGGGAATGGCCGCACAGTGGTCCGACGACCTGCACCACGCCCTGCACGTCGCCCTCACCGGGGAGACCCACGGCTACTACGCCGACTTCGCCGACCCCGAGGCGCTGCCCGCCACCCTCAGCCGCGTGTTCTGGCACGCCGACACCTACTCCGGCTTCCGCCACCGCACCCACGGCGCTCCCGTGGACACCGCCCGCGTCCCCGGACACCGCTTCCTCGGCTACCTCGCCACCCACGACCAGATCGGCAACCGGGCGCGCGGCGACCGCATGGGCGAACGCGTCCCGCCCGGCCTGCTCGTGTGCGGCGCCGCCCTCGTGCTGTGCTCGCCGTTCACCCCCATGATCTTCATGGGCGAGGAGTGGGCCGCCACCACGCCGTGGCCGTTCTTCGCCTCCTTCACCGACCCCGCCCTGGCCGAGGGCGTGCGCAACGGCCGCCGCAGCGAGTTCGCCGCACTGGGGTGGGTGGAGGAGGAGATCCCCGACCCCATGGACCCGGCCACCCGCGACGGCGCCGTCCTGGACTGGTCCCAGATCGGGGGCGAACCCCACCAGCTGGTCCTGGAGACCTACCGGGCCCTCATCGCGCTGCGCCGCTGCGAACCGGAGCTGTCCGACCCCCGGCTGGACCGCTTCTCGGTGGTCGCGGACGGGGACGGCCGCCGACTGGTCCTGGTCCGGGGCGGCCTGCGGGTCGTGGTCAACCTGGATCCGGTCGGCGCCGACGTCGAACTGGACGCGGCCCCCCGCGAACTCCTGCTGGCCAACGGTCACCCGAAGGTGTCCGGGACCACCGTCGCGGTGCCCGGGGAGTGCTTCGCGGTCCTGCGGGTGTGAGGCGCACACCGACCCCAGCCCCCGGGCGGCCCCTCGGCCCCGGAAGCGCCCGCACAGGCCCGCCACGGGGGCAGCCGTGGCCCGGGGGCGTCGTTCTGTCGCCCCCGTCCCCTACCCTGGCCCTCATCGACTTCCCGGCATCGACACAGAAGGGGCCACCATGACCGAGGCCGACTGGACGCTCGGGCGCAGGTTCGAGGCGCCCAACGGAACGGTCCACTGGGACAGGTTCGGGGAGGGCGACCCCGTCGTGCTGCTGCACGGCACCCCGTTCTCCTCCTACGTCTGGCGCCACGTCGCCCGCGCCCTCGGCGACCGGTACACCGTCCACGTGTGGGACATGCCCGGCTACGGCGCCTCCGCCAAGTACGAGGGGCAGGACGTGTCCCTGCCCGCCCAACAGGCCGCGTTCACCGCCCTCCTGGACCACTGGGGGCTGGAGCGGCCCGCCGTGGTGGCCCACGACTTCGGCGGCGCGGTGGCCCTGCGCGCGGCCGTGCTCGACAAGGTCGCCTACGAACGGCTCGCCCTGGTGGACGCGGTGAGCCTGCGCCCGTGGGGCAGCGACTTCTTCCGCCTGGTCAACGCCAGCGCCGACGTGTTCGCCGCCCTGCCCGAGCACCTGCACGAGGCGCTGGTGCGCGCCTACGTGTCCTCGGCCGCCCACCGCGAGCTGCGTGCCGCGACCCTGGAGGCGCTGGTGCGCCCCTGGCTGGGGGAGGACGGCCGGCCCGCGTTCTACCGCCAGATCGCCCAGGCCGACGAGCGCTACACCGCCGAGGTGGAGGACGGGTACGCCGACCTCGACCAGCCCACCCTGGTGGTGTGGGGCCGCGAGGACACCTGGCTGCCCCTGGAACGGGGGGAGCGGCTGGCCGCGGCGATCCCCGGGGCCCTGCTCCACCCCCTCGACGACGCCGGGCACCTGGTCCAGGAGGACGCGCCGGCCGAACTCGTCGCAGCCCTGCTCTCCTTCCTGCGCTGAGGCCCGCGCCGGGCGGGCCAGGGAGAGCACCAAGGGCAAGAGGGGTGCTCACCGGGCGTTGAAGCGGCCTCTGGTGGATGTGGTGTATCGGGCGATGGCCGCTGATCTGGAGGTCAGGCGGCAGATTGAGAAGGTTTGTCGGCCTGCCGCTCGACATGGAAGCGTCACGGGGGGAGGGGGCGGGGCCCGGACCCTTCCGGGCCCGCGTCCACCGGGCTTTCTCCCGCTGCTTCTCTGCGCTCGTGCAGCACGACCAGGCTGAATGTCGCGCCTCGTCTTGCGGGAGATCGCCCGGACGGCCGCTCGCCGACCCGAAAACCCCCAAAAAACGCCCCCTAACCGTCCAGCACGGCGAACAGCTCCAGCCACTGGCCCGGGGCGACGAAGCCGACGGGTGTGCTCCGGGCGATCCCGGCCGACTCCAGTGCGCGGTCCACACGGCGGACCGGGTGGGCTCGGCGCAGCGACGCGCCCAGCGAGCCGCCCACCCCCTCGAACCCCAGATCCACCAGGCGCCGGTAGCCGCCCATCCGCCCCGGTTCGACCAGGGGCGTGCGGCGGCGGCGCAGGACCAGCAGGCCGGCGTCGACCCGCGGCACCGGGCGGAACCGGTGGCGGTCGATCCGCCCGGCCAGGGACCACGACCACTCCGGCCAGGTGGTGACGGTCAGCCGGCTCCACCGACCGAACCCGCCGGTGCGCTTGCGCGCGTACTCCAACTGGGTGACGAGCGTGGCGCAGGTCAGGTGCGGCGCGGCCAGACACCAGCGCACGATGTCGGCGGTGCGCGCGTAGGGGATGTTGCCGACGAGGGCGAAGTCCTCGCGCGGGGGCCGCACGCGCGTGAAGTCGGCCCGTGTGACGCGGACGCCCCGTGCGGGGTCGCGGTAGCGCTCGGCCAGGCGCTCGGCCAGGCGGGGGTCGATCTCGTAGGCCAGGACCCGGCGCGCCGCAGGGGCCAGGTGGCGGGTGATGGCGCCCTCGCCGGGGCCCACCTCCACCACCAGGTCCCGGGGCCCCACCCCGGCCACCCGCACCACGTGGCGGGCCGCTCCGGGGTCGGCGAGGAAGTTCTGGGACAGGCGGCGCCGGCGGTCGGCGGTGTTCGTGCGTGAGGGTCGTTCGGTACGTGCCACAGGAAGGTCCGTTCCGGCCACGCGCGGTGGCCGACGAGGACGGGCAGCACGAACGTGCACGCCTGGCGGCGCGCGGTAGCAGGGGTCCGGGCAGCCCGTCCGTGGGAAAGGGGACGCGACTGGGCCTGGACCGGTGGGCCACACGGGAGGGACCGCCCGGGCGCCGCGGCCGCGGAGCGGCACCGCGGGGGGCACGGGGCGGGGGGACGCGTACGGGAAACGGGGCCGCCGGCACCGGTCCCCGAGGGGACCGCGGCGGCCCGGGCCCGGCCTACCGGTGCAGGCGGGCGGGCCGGAGGCGCTTGGCGTACGAGTGGGCGTTCACCGACCAGGCGAAGGCCCGGTCGAAGATCGCGTGGCAGCAGCACATGGCATGCACCGTAGGGGCCCGGCCCCGGGCGGTGCAACCGGTTTTCCACCGTGCCGCCGCCGACTCGCCGACCCCGGTCGCGCGACCCCGGACCGGGCGTGCCCGGGAGGAAAAGGGGTCGCGGTCGGGAAACCGACCGCGCCATACTCGCGTCCATGCCTGATTTCGCAGACTTCGACACACGCCACTACCGCACCGTGGACGCGGCCACCGGCTACGACGGCTGGTCGGCCACCTACGAGGACTCGGTCCTGGACGCGATGGACCTGGCCCTGCTGGAGGGGCTCACCACCCCGGACTGGTCGGCCGTGGCCCACGCCGCGGACCTGGGCTGCGGGACCGGCCGCACGGGCTCCTGGCTGCGGGGGCGCGGAGTCGCCCGGATCGACGGCGTCGACATCAGCGCCAAGATGCTGGAGCTGGCCGGCAGGCGCGGTGCCCACGACACCCTGACCCTGGGCGACGTGCGCGCCACCGGCCTGCCGGGGAACTCCTACGACCTGGCCATCGCCTCGCTCATCGACGAGCACCTGCCGGACCTGGCCCCCTTCTACGCCGAGGCGTGGCGGCTGGCCCGCCCCGGAGCCGCCTGCGTGCTGGTGGCCTACCACCCGCAGTTCGTGATGGTCTCCGGGATGCCGACCCACTACACCGACGCCTCCGGTGAGGACATCGCCATCGCCACCCATGTCCACCTGATCAGCGACCACGTACGTGCCGCGACGGCCGCCGGGTGGACCCTGGCCGAGCTGTCCGAGGGCACGGTGGACGACACGTGGGTGGCGGCCAAGCCCAGGTGGGAGAGGTTTCGGGGGCATCCGGTCTCGGCGGCCTTCGTCTGGACCAGGCCCGCCTGACCCCTTCCGCGCCGGGGTCGGTACCGCTCCCGCCGGGCACCTGCGGGGGTCGCCCGCGCCGCCCCGCCGGGCGGCGCGCGCTCACGGGGCGGCGGGCTCCCCTGGGCCGGTCAGCGCCGCCAGCCACACCGCGCGGTGGCGCTCGACGTAGTCGGCGGCCGGGCCCCAGTGGTCGGCGTGCCCCTCGGCGTGCAGCCGGGCCCACGGCTGCACGCCCGTTCGGGCGCCCTCCTCCAACAGGTCGTACATGCCGCGTACCCGGTGCAGGATCGCGTCGGGCAGTTCCCGGCGCAGGGCGTCGTCGCAGCCGTAGCCGTCGGCCAGGGCGCGCAGCCGGAGCGCGTCCGCCCCGGGGTCGCCGCCCGCGTGCAGTGGCACGAACCCGTGCGCCGCGTACCCCAGGTCGCCCATCCGTGTGCCCGGACCGGCGCCGTCCCAGTCGATGAAGGTCCAGTCCTCGCCGTCGCGCACCAGGTTCCACGGTGCCAGGTCGTAGTGGCAGACGACCTCCTCGCGCGGATCGGGGATCGCGACCTCCCACTCCGGCTCCTCGGGGGGACGGAAGCCGGCCGTGAGGTCGTGCAGCCGCCGGATGATCCCGCCCAGCCGCCGGAGTTCGGCCCTGGTCGGCAGGGGAAGGGAGTCGGCCATCTCGCCGGGGCGGTAGCCGAGCACCTGGCGTCCCCGGGAGTCCATGCCCAGGGGGACCACGGAGGCCTCGAAGGAGGACCGCCGCAGGTGTTCGAGCAGGAGCATCACCGAGCGGGACGACCGCGTCCACGGTTTGCGCACGGTCCGTCCCACGCGCACGACCCTGTCGGCGACGTTGCCGCCCTCCAGGACCTCCTCATACGGCTCACGGCCGGCTGGGTCCGTCATCGCAGCATTATCACCGCACACGCTTCGGGGCGCAGGTGGTTTTCCCGGCCGGGCGCGGTCAGCGCCCGGCCCCGCCCTCGGCGGAGTCCAGGACCGCGTCGCCCAGAGCGAACTGCCACAGGAACAGGGCCAGGGTCAGTACCGCCGTACCCGCGAACACGGCGGTCAGGCCGAAGAACTGCGCGACCAGCCCGCCCGCGACGGCGCCCAGCGGAATCGTCCCCCAGGCCAGCAGCCGGTAGGCGCTGTTGAGCCGCCCGAGCAGGTGGTCGGGGGTGATTCTTTGGCGCAGCGACACGGTGATCACGTTCCACACCGAGATCCCCACGCCGCCGACGAAGAAGCACGCACCCACCGCGAGCGGGTCGGCGGTCAGCGCCGGAACCCCCACGAAGGCGGTGAAGGCGAGCGCGCACGCCCGCAGGGACCACGCCCGGCCCAGGAACCGGCCGATCGGCTCGGCCGCCAGGGCGCCGAGCACGCTGCCCGCCGCGGTGGCGGTCAGCAGCAGCCCGTAGGCGGGTTCGGACAGGCCCATGGGGGACGCGGGGCCCACCGCGAACAGCACCAGGACGGTGAAGGCGGCGTTGGAGGCGAAGTTGCTCAGGCCCACCATGGCGGCGAGGGTGCGCAGGACCCGGTGCCTCCACAGGAACCGCAGCCCCTCGGCGATGTCGGTGCGCATGGTGGTGGGCGCGGCCCGTTCGATCCGGAAGCGTCCGCGTACCAGGAGCAGCGCTCCCACCGCGACCAGCCACAGTGCCGCCGGTGCCGCGAACGCCGCAGCCGCGCCGAGTGCCACCAGCAGGCCTCCCAGGGGCGGACCGGCGAACTGGTGGGCGGTCAGCTCGGCGGCGTACAGGCGCCCGTTGGCCCGTGAGAGCTGGTCGCGTCCGACCAGCTGGGGCAGGATCGACTGGGCCGAGGTGTCGTAGAGGGTCTCGGCGGTCCCGATGCACAGCGCCACCGCGCAGAGGAGCCAGATCGATCCCAGGTCCAGGGCCAGGGCCGCGGCCAGACCCGCCAGGAGCAGTCCCCGCGCGACGTTGGCGCCGACCATGAGGCGGCGGCGGTCGCACCGGTCGGCGAGGGCGCCGGCCGGGAGGGAGAAGAGCAGCCAGGGGACCGTCAGCGCGAACACCACGCCGGCGATCAGGGTGGGGGAGTCGGTGAAGCGCAACGCGACCAGGGGCAGCGCGATCTTCAGGACTCCGTCGGCGAGGTTGGAGAGCCCGGAGGAGGTCCACAGGGTCCAGAACCGGGGGCCGAGGCGGTTGGCGCCGGTGGTGGGCGGGCCGTCGGAACGGGGGGTCGTTTCCGTCATGGATCGAGTTTGGCAAATCGATTGGGATAATTCAATCGATTTGTCGGTCGTTGCTATGCTGGCGCCATGGGTGAGCGGGAGGGCGCGGACGGGCCGAACACGCGGGCACAGGGGGAGCCGCCCCCCGCGCGCAGGCGGCGCCCGGCCACGATCCAGGAGGTCAAGGCTCTCTCCCACCCGTTGCGGATCCGCATCCTGCGGCTGTGCCTGGTGCGGGAGCTCACCAACAAGGAGCTCGCCGACCGGCTCGACACCGCCCCCGGCACGGTGCTCTACCACGTCCGCCTGCTCGTCGAGGCCGGCCTGCTCCTGCCCGCGCCCGTGCGCACCGGCGCCGCCGGCGCGCTGGAGAAGCCCTACCGCGCCACCGGGGAGTCCTGGTGGCTGGACGGTCCGCTGGTCGGGGCCGAGGCCGGGGCGGCCGGCGCACCGGTGGAGGCCTTCCAGCGGGAACTGGACGAGGCCGGACCGGCGTCGGTCCGCTCCTACACGCGGTTCGTGCTGCACCTGTCCGACGAGGAGATCGCCGAGCTCGACCGCCGTATCGTCGCCGTCCTGGACGAGTACGTGCTCACCGACCACGAGCGCCGGGGCAGGCCTGTCTACGGCGGCGCCTTCCTGCTGCACGGCATCGCCGGCGAGGACCCCGCCGCAGGCGGGTGACCGGACCGGGCCCCGGGGACCCGGGCACGCCTCACCCGTACTGGAGGAAGAGGAACACCGCCAGGGCGATCAGCGCGATCGCCACCAGCACCGCCGCGGTGATCTTGACCGCCGAGTAGGGCCGCTCGCCCTGCACCTCCCCCGTGCAGCCGTTCACCACGACCTGCCAGCTCCGGCCGCCGTGCAGGTAGGCGCCCGCCCACACCGGCAGCAGCACCAGCTTGCCCGTGACCCGTGAATACGCCGTCGACACCGACGCCACCCGCTGCTCGTCACCGCCGATGTCACGGCGGCAGTCCTGCTCGATGGTGCCCGCCATGACCTGTTTGGCGTTCTCCAGCCCCTGCTCGGGCTCCACGTCGTAGCGCAGCGCCTCGTGCCCGGCCAGGTACTCGTGCGCGTAGGGGCGGGCACCCTCCAAAGGCCAGGGCCGGAGCTTTTCCACCCTCTCCGGGGCCAGCCTGGTGGTGCCGTTGACCAGCACGTCGTCGAAGAACCGCGACACCCGGCCACTGGCGGGGTACCAGCGCGTCCTGCGCACCTGCCGGGTCTGCGTGACGGTCTTGCCGTCCTGCTGGGTCGTGTACGTCTCGGTCACCCAGTAGTGCTCTCCCCGCTGCCCCCGGTACTGCGAGACCGTCTGCGCGTCGAACGTCCAGTGCGGCAGGTAGGTGCTCCTGAACCGCTCGGCCTCGTTGACCCGCTTGAGGCTGCCGGGCGCGAACCACCGGCTGCGCGCCCACGTGCCCAGCGCCTCGCGGGCTGCCGGGCGGTCAACGGCGAACGGCAGCACGGCCTCGGGGACGACCTGGGTGTCCTCGGAGGTGTCGGTGACCAGGGGCGCCGCGCAGAACTGGCAGGAGCCGGCCAGGTGGTCGCCCTGCACGTGCGCACCGCAGCCACGGCACACGAACCGGTACTCGGCCACCTGCGTGGCCGGCCGGAGCGTGAACAGGGACCTGACGTCGTGCTCGCGGATCTGGCGGGTGGCCGTCGGCACGCGCTCCTCGCTGCCGCAGTAGGGGCAGCGCATGCGGTCGGCCCCCGCGGCGAACTCCAGACGGGCCCCGCACGCCCCGCAGGGGAACTCGCGGGGCCCGGCAGGGGGAGGGGGAGGGGTGGGGGCGGTCATGGCGGCCTTCTGTGCTCGGGGAGGAGGGGGACGGTACCGCTCAGGCGGAGGGCATGGGCGGAGGCGTCGCGGGGAACAGCCCGGCCAGTTCCGGGACCTGCCGGGCCGGGGCCCACTGCGCCATCCCCGCCTTCCAGACCAGTGTGTCCGGGGTGAGGCGGCCCCCGCCGGCCTGCTGGGCGAGTCCGTCGCGGTCGAAGGGCCCCTGCTGCTGACCGTCGACCCCGACGAACCACTCGGCCCGGGCGGGCAGCGGCGGGGGACCCGCCGGAACCTGCGGGCCGCCCTGCTGAGCGGAGGGCTGCCGGGGGGTCGTGTTCTGCGCCATCTGCTGGGCGGCGGCCAACCCCATCCCCATACCCATGGCCTCGCCCATCCCGCTGCCCGGGGTCGTGGCGGCGTCGCCCACGGCGGTCGCGGTCTGGAACCTGGAGTACTGGTCCATGTCGCCGAGCACACCCATCTGGGTGCGCTTGTCCAGGGCCTTCTCCACCTCGGGCGGCAGGGTGATGCTCTCGACGTTGAAGTGGGGGACCTCCAGACCCACCGACGCCATGTCCCCGGTCAGCGCCCGCGCCATCCGCAGGCCCAGGTCGTGCTGGTGGATCGCCAGCTCCAGCACCGGCACGTCCCGTGCGGCCGTGGCCAGGGCGCTCCCCAGCCGGCTGGTGACCATCTGCCGCAGGTACCCCTGCACCTCCTCGGTGCGGAACCGCGGATCGGTGCCGACCAGTTCGGCGACGAAGCGGGGCGGGTCGACCACCCGCACCGAGTACCCGCCGAAGGCGCGCAGCCGCACCGGGCCGAACTCCGGGTCGCGCACCATCACGGGGTTCTGGGTACCCCACTTGAAGTCCGTGAACTGCCTTGAGCTGACGAAGTAGACCTCCGCCTTGAACGGCGAGTCGAACCCGTACTTCCAGCCCTTGAGGGTGGTCAGGATCGGGATGTTGCGCGTCTCCAGGGTGTAGGTCCCCGGTGCGAACACGTCGGCGATCCTGCCCTCGTTGACGAACACCGCGATCTGCGACTCGCGCACCACCAGCTGGGCGCCCATCTTGATCTCGTTGTCGTGGCGGGGGAACCGCCACACGATGGTGTCGCGTGTGTCGTCGGTCCACTCGATGATGTCGACGAGCTCGCCGCGGATGGCGTCGAACAGTCCCACGTGCTCCTCCTGCGTCCCTGGTTGTCACCGGTTGGACGCGGGCGCCGCCCGCGTAGTTCCAAGGTGTTCGCGGTTCTCGCCGTTGCACCGGACCCGGGTCCGGTGCCCGGACGGGCGCGGGGAACCTCAGAAGCGCAACCAGGTGCCCGCGAGCCCCTGCTGTCCGCGCCCGGGCACCGACCAGTCGCACACCCCGTCGGCGAACACCTGCCCGGCGCGTTCGGCCTGCCCGGGTGTCAGGTCCGCGGGGTGTGTCGCCGCGTCGAAGGGGACCCGGCGGCACGCGACCACGTCCAAAGCCAGGGGCGCGCCCGCCACCACACGGGGCGAGGTGTGCACGGGGTAGGCGTCGGCGCACACGTCCCCGTGCCCGGCCGTCAGGGGGAGCTGCTCGGTGACCACCCGGCGGACGGGTTCGCCCACCCAGCACGAGTCCGCGAGCCACGGCGGGCGCGCGGCGCGCACGTGGTCGATGGCGGGGCGGGCGGGGTCGGCGGCGCGCAGCTCCCGCACCCCGCTCGCCCAGGCGTCCAGTTCGGCCAGGGCGCGCCCGGCCACCGGGGCGGAGGAGGAGAACCCGCCCCGGCCGCGCTCCTCCACGAGCATCACGTGGTTGTCGGCGGTGCCGTTGGCGGCCAGCAGGCGCTCACGCAGGGAGAACGAGTGGAAGCGCATGTGGATGGTGCCTCCCGGGACGTCGTCCTCGTAGGCGCGGTGGTCCACGACGGGGATGTCGGCCAGACCGCCGCCCCCGTTGAGCAGGCGTCCGGTGCGGTAGGCGGCGACGGTGGCGCGGGGGTCGGCCTCGGTGCGCCCGTCCACCACCCTGCCGTCGGCGTCCAGTCCGCCCACGTGTTCGTTCAGGTGCAGGAACTGGTCGGCGTCGATCGTGCCGTCCAGGAGGGCTCCCAGCCCGTACTGGACGCCGGCGTTGTCCAGGGGGCGGCGGGGCAGACCGGTGGCGGGGTCGGTCCCGTAGACGTTGCCGGTGTGCGCGTACAGCTCGCAGCGGGCCCCGCCGGGGTTGTCCTCGGGGTGGTGGCGCAGGTGTGCGGGGACCCGGTCCGCGCACACGCCCCCGGGGTCGACGCGGTCGGCCTCCCCGGCGAGCTTGTCGATGGCGTCCCAGCGCGCGAACCCGGACACGGCGCGCTGCTGTTCCCGGCTCAGGGCGCCGGGATGCGCGTCGGCGTAGTCGCGCAGCAGCAGGGCGTCGGCGGCGGTGGGCACGACGGAGAAACCGACGTCGGGGAAGGACTGGGAGACCAGGACGCCGTCGAGCAGGCCGGGCTGGTTGTCGCCGATCTGGTGGGCCTGGTAGGCGCCACCGGACGCACCCCAACCCAGGGTCAGGTCGGGGGCGCCGTGGGTGAGGGCGAACCGCTGTGCGACGGCGGACGCGGTCTCGGCCGCCAGAAGGTCGTTGCAGTTGTGGCCGAACACGTTGAGGGAGGCCGAGGCCACCGCGTAGCCCCGGGAGAGCATGCCGTGGTCCAGGACCCCGGCGGTCCTGGCCCCCTGCACGTACCAGCCGCCCGCGCATCCGCCGCCGAAGGTGTACACCAGGCGGCGGTTCCAGCCCTCGGGGGGCCGCCACGGGTCGGGTTCGGCGGCGCCGGGAGTGTACAGCAGCGCCGTCTCGTAGATCGACCTGTTCACGGTGCCGGTCTCGACCCGCACGGTGTAGGGCACCCTGCGCCCTGTGGAGGTGGTGGTCTCGGCGGCGTCGCGGGGCACCCGGTCGGGGTCGGCCATGGGAGCCCAGGAGCCGTCGGCGGTGCGGTACATGTGGCGGACCACGGTCGCGGCGGAGCAGTCGGCGTCCAGGGGCGGGCCGAGGGTGCCGCCGCCGTGGAGGTCGAAGCGCTCGGTGTCGCACACGAAGGGTTCCTGCTGGGGGCCGGAGAACACCGGGCCGGTCAGGGGATGGCTGGTGACGGTGACCCGGGCCGTCTCGGATACGCCCCGGCCGTCCGCGCCGGCGCCGGGGGCGGAGGCGGTCAGGACGGTGTCGCCCTCGGGCAGCCCCGAGACCAGGCCCTCCAGTGCCGGGGTTCCGTCGGACAGGCGGACCGTGCGCAGGGCGGGGGTGGCGTCGGTGCCGCCCGCCGCCAGGCCGACGCGGTCGGCGGACACGGTCGCGGGCGGGACCACCCTGACCAGCACGGTGTCGCCCATGACGGTGTCGGGGCGGGAGGAGAGCACCTCCAGGGAGAGGGGCGCGTCGGCGTCGCGGGGGGCCTCGGGGCCGGCGGGGGAGGGCGCCGCCCCGGCGGAGAGCGCCCACAGTCCGGACAGCAGGGGCGTACCGGAGACGGTGAGCAGGGCGGCGGTGGCGGCGGCTCCCGCGCCCAAGAGCGCGCGGCCCCACGGTCTTGCCCTCACGGGCGCGGGGCCGGAGCGGGGCACGCCGCCGGGTGCTCCCCCCGGCCGGTGGCGTGCCGGTCATCCTGGTCCGGGACCTCGCCGGCCGCCGCTGCCGACCCGGGCGCTGCTGCGGGCCGTGTCCACGGTGCCGCCGGGCTCGTGCGGTGGTGGCGGCCGTTCGCACCGTGCGGGGCCCGAAGCCGGTGATGTGCTCCCATGGCGGGTTCGGTACCCGGAACCGGAAGAGGCCGAACACGCGGTACGGACAAGGCTGGGGGGACGTTCGCCGACGCCCGGGTGACCTGCCGGTGGCGGCACCGCGCGGGCGCGCTGCGGCCACCGGCGTGCGGTGGCGCGGACGCCGCCGGCTCAGGTCCGGTGGATCCGCCGTCCGGTGATCCGTCCGGGGATGAGCTTCAGGACCTGGTCGCGCTCGCCCGCGGCCCAGGGCAGGGGCAGGCGGCCCTGGGGGATGCGCGCCAGTTCGTCCGTGTCGCGGACCCATCTGCACCGCCCGCTCGCCAGGACGCTCCACCCCTCGCGGCGCTCCTCGTCGAAGAGGTCGACCTGGAAGGCGGCGTGGCCGCGCGCGTAGCGCATCACGGTGCCCGCCAGGGTGGACCGGAAGACCACGGTGTCGTCGAGCAGCGCATAGTTCACCGGCAGGACCGTGGGGGCGGCGTCCCCGTCGATGGTGAACGCCACCCGGCCGATGTCGCGGGTCCCCATCAGGTTGAAGCAGGTCTGCCGTTCCAGGACCGTGAAGTCGGCCTGGTCGTCCCCCTCGATGAGGTCGGCGCCCTCCATCAGCTCCTGGTCGTCCGCGAGCCGCTCCGTCCCCGCGTACTCGTCCGAGGTCCGCTGTGCGGGTGGCGCTGCCGCCTCCGCGACCGGTTCCCGGTTCCGGCCCGGTGCTCCGGCGCCGTGTGATCGTTCCATGACAGGCTCCCCGAAGTCGGTGCCCTCGCTCCGTTCCCCGCCATCCTCGCCGGTCCCGGCCCCGAGGACGTGGACCGCCGGCCCCCTGTCCGATGGTGGAGGTCCCTCTCTTTCCGCCTACCCGGAGGGCCACAGGGCTCAAACAGAAAGGGACGTTTGGCTCATATGGCATTAATCGTCGCTGTCTAGGCTGGGTGGGCGGGAGCCCGCCTCCCGGTCCCGCCCTCCCGGGGCCGGAGCACCCCCCGCCCACGGGTGCCCGACAATGGGCACGCGGCGGCGGGCGATCCCGACCCAGGGCGGACGAGCCGCCCCGGGTCCCCGCGTCCAGCGCTAGGAGGTGCCCACCTGATGGGCGGAGACAGAACGATCCGGGTGTTCCTGGTGGACGACCACGAGATCGTCCGGCGAGGTGTCGGATCACTCCTGGACGAGGAGGAGGGCATCGAGGTGGTCGGCGAGGCCGGAACCGCGGCCCAGGCCCTGGCGCGGGTCGGCGCGCTCGCCCCCGACGTGGTCGTGCTCGACGTACGCCTTCCCGACGGCGACGGCGTCACCGTCTGCCGGGAGATCCGCTCCCTGCTCCCAGACACCCGCATGCTCATGCTGACGTCCTACTCCGACGACGAGGCGCTCTACGGGGCGGTCATGGCCGGAGCGTCCGGGTACATCCTCAAACAGATCCACGGCACCGACCTGGTCGGAGCGGTTCGCACGGTCGCCGGCGGACGATCCCTGCTCGACCCCGAGTCCACCACCCGCATGCTCAGGCGCCTGCGCGAGGAGGCGGTGCGCAAGGACCCCCTCAGCGAACTCACCGAGCAGGAACGCCGCGTCCTGGAGCTCATCGGCGAGGGACTCACCAACCGGGAGATCGGAGCGCGGATGTACCTGGCGGAGAAGACCGTCAAGAACTACGTGTCCAGGGTCCTGGCCAAGCTCGGCATGGCCCGGCGCACCCAGGCCGCCGCCTACGCGGTGCGGATCTCCATGGAGCAGGGGTAGGCGCCCCACGCGGGGCCCGCCCCGGGCTCACCCGGCGGCGCCCCCGGCCCCCGCTGCGCGCCGCAGCGGAACCGACCACTCCACGCGCGCGCCCCCGCCCGGACCACGGGAGACCGACAGGCGCCCGCCCAGCTCCTCGGCGCGCGAGGCGGCGTTGCGCAACCCGCTGCGGGAGACCCCCCGCGCGATGCCCCGGCCGTCGTCGCTCACCCGCAACACCAGCTCCTCGCCCACGGACAGCTCCACGTCCACCGCCGTGGCCCGCGCGTGGCGGGCCGCGTTGGAGAGGAGCTCGCGCAGCACCGCGACCAGGTGCTCGCCGACCGCCTCGTCCACCGCGTTGTCGATCGGCCCCTGCGTGAGCAGGCGGGGCGCGAACCCCAGGGTCTCCGACGCGGCGTTGACCAGGTCCAGGACCCGCGAGCGCAGCCACGGGGCGTCCTCCCCCGAACTCTGGAGCGCGAAGATCGTGGAGCGGATCTGGCGGATGGTGTCGTCCAGGTCGTCGACCGCGTTCTGTACCCGCTGCGAGGAGGCGGTGTCGTCGATACGGCGCACGGTGCCCATCAGCGTGATGGCGGTGGCGTACAGGCGCTGGATGACCGTGTCGTGCAGGTCGCGCGCGATGCGGTCACGGTCCTCCAGCACGCTCAGGCGCTCGGAGTCCAGACGGGCCTCGGCCAGTTCCAGGGCCACCGCCGCCTGGTCGGCGAACGGGGACAGCATGCCCAACCAGCTGTCCTGGAACACCCCGCCCCCCGGTTTTCGGGCCAGGACGAGCACGCCCCGCGCGCCGTCGGGCGGGCCGAACGGCAGCACCAGCACCGGTCCCACCCCCTGGCGGGTCAGGAAACCGACCCCGCCCTCGCCGGAGGCCGACACGTCGGTCTGCACGGGTTCGCCGCTGCGGTAGACACGCCCCAGCAGGGTCTCGGGCGCGCACGTGAGCGTGGAGCCCCGCGCCCCGGCGCCCACCGCCCCGCCGTGCTCCTCGGGGCCGTCCCACACCCGTACGGTGAGGGTGTCGGGCTCCTCCCCGGGCATCGCGATGACCGCGAGGTCGGCGTGGGCCATCCCCCGGGCACGGCGCGCCACCAGGCGCAGCACCTCCTCGGGAGGGGCACCGGACAGCAGCCGCGTGGTGATCTGGCCCGAGGCGTCCAGCCACGTCTCCCGGCTCTGGGTCTGGGCGAAGAGCTGGGCGTTCTCGATCGCGGTCCCCGCGGCGGTGGCCAGGGCGCGCAGCAGGAGCTCGTCGTCCCCCGTGAACTCGGCGCCGTCGCGCTTGTCCGTCATGTACAGGTTGCCGAACACCTGGTCGCGGATGCTGATGGGGACGCCGAGGAAGGTGTGCATGGGCGGGTGCCCCGCCGGGAATCCGCGCGACTCGGGGTGGTCGCGCACGTCGCGCAGGCGCAGGGGGCGCGGCTCCTTGATGAGCAGCCCCAGGACGCCCTCGCCCTTGGGCCAGTGCGCGATGCCCGCGATCTCGTCCGGTTCCAGACCCACGGGGACGAAGCGGCTCATCTCACCGTCGGGACCGATCACGCCCAGGGCGCCGTACCGCGCGTCGACCAGGCTCGCGGCCGTCTCGGTGACGCGCACCAGCAGGGGGTCGAGTTCGAGCCCCTCACCGATGGACACGACCGCCTCCAGGAGCGTGTGGATGCGCTCCTGGCTCGCTGAGATCTCGCTCAATCGCGACCTGACCTCGTCCAACAGGTCGTCGAGCCGGACCTGGGGCAGGGACAACCGGTCCTGACCGTGGGGTGCGGTGCGGCCGCCGTCCGTCTGGCTCATGGAGGCTCTTTCCCAGCAGCTGTCGAAGGACTCGACCCCGAGTCTAGGGGTAGGTCCCGGTCGGCCGCCGTCGGCTTCCCCCGCCGGCCGGGCCGGGCGGAGCCGCCCCTCTCCCGCACCGGCAAGGGGTCAGGCGGAGATACCGCCGTCGCTGTGGAGGAGCTGGCCGTTGACCCACGACCCCCGGGGCGAGCACAGGAAGTCCACCAGGTCGGCGGTGTCCTCGGGGGTGCCCACCCGCCCCAGCGGGGTGTGGCCCGCGCACTCGGCCCGGGTCCCTGCCGACATCCATCCGGTGTCCACCGGGCCCGGGTTGACCACGTTCGCGGTCACGCCCAGGTGGGCGAGTTCGCGGGCGCCGGCCAGGACGATCCGGTCCAGGGCGCCCTTGCTCGCCCCGTAGGGCAGGTTGCCGACCGTGTGGTCGCTGGTCAGGGCGATGATCCGCCCCCTCCCGTGCACGCCGCAGAACCGGAGGCCGAACTCGCGGACCAGCTGCCAGGTGGCGCGGGCGTTGACCGCGAAGTGGCGGTCGAAGGAGTCCACGGTGGTGTCCAGCAGGCCGGAGTCGACCGACTCGCAGTGGCACATCACCAGCGCGGTGACGGGCCCGAGCCGCTCCTCGACCTCGTCGAGGATCCGGGCGGGGGAGGCGGGGTCGGCCAGGTCGGCCTCCACGGCGTGGGCGGCCGCGCCGCGCTCGGCCAGGGCCGCCAGAGTGGCCTCGGCGGCGCCGGGCTCGGCGCCCCAGTCCATGCGCGCGTCGTAGGGGGTCCAGTGGGTGAAGGCCACGTCCCAGCCCGAGGACGCCAGCCGGCGAGCGATCGCGGAGCCGATACCGACGGTGCGGCCCGCACCGGTGACCAGGGCGAGGGGGCGCGTGGGGGAGGAGGGCGCTGAGAACGGCATGGGGCCATCGTGGTGCAACGCGCCCGGCGGGGCAAAGGAATCGCGCGGCCCGCCGGGCCCCGGGTGCCTCAGCCCGTCAGGCCGGGGATGATGCGCGGCCCCACCCGCCGCACGTAGTCGCGGAACAGGGCCACCGCCGGGGGCTCGTATCCGCCGCCAGACCCCTCCCGCGGCCAGACCAGCCCGATCGGGCGGTCCGCGCCCTCCCCCCGGATCGCGACCTCCACCGTCCCGGCCAGCGGACCGCGCGGGCGCGCCGGAAGCACCGACACCCCCAGCCCCGCCGCCACCAGGCCGCGTGCGGTCGAGATGTCGTCGGCCTCGAACGCGACCCGGGGCGTGAACCCCGCCCGGTCGCTCAGACGGTCGGTGAGGTGGCGCACGCCCCGGCCGGGCTTGAGCAGGACGAACTCCTCCTCGGCCGCGGCCACCGCGGCGACCCCGCCCGGGGAGTCGGCCAGGGGGTGGCCCTCCGGCACCACCAGCCGCAACGACTGCGTGTGCAGCACCGCGGCCGCCAACCCGGGCCCCGAGGGCAGCGGAGAGGTCAGGGCCAGGTCCGCGCCGCCCGAGGACACCCGGCGCAGCGACTCCGCCCACGGCTCCTGGGTCAGGGAGAAACGCACGCCCGGGTGCTCGGCACGGAACCCGCGCAGCAGCACCGGCACCACCTCCACCCCCAGCGTGGGCAGGAACGTCAACGCCACCCGCCCCTCCTCGGCGCCGGTCAGCTCCGCCATCCCCCGGCGAAGGTCCTCCAGCGCCCGCTCCACGTGCGGGAGCAGGAGCCTGCCTGCGCGGGTCAGCCGAACCCCGCGCCCGGTGCGCTCCACCAGGGCGATCCCCAGCTCCTCCTGGGCCCGCGCCAGGGCCCGGCTCAGCGTCGGCTGGGGGATCCCCAGCGACTCCGCGGCCTGGGTGACGTGTTCGGTCCCCGCGACCGCCGCCACCATCCGCAACCTGGGCGCCAGCACCCTGGCGAGCGCGTCCGCGTCCGGCCCGGGGGCACGGCGCCCGCCCGCGTCCCGGTCCGCCTGCTCCGACCCCTCCACACGTTCCATGCGTTCAAGTATGGAACAGAAGCAATCCATGCATTGGACGTATGAAACCGTGGTTCCTAGCGTGGACCCATGACCGTGACCACGTCCCCGCCCGACCGCGACGCCCGCCCCCGCGCGGGCACCGCCGCCTACCGGCGCACGGTCATCGCCATGGTCGCCGTCGCCGTGGCCACCTTCGCCCAGCTGTGGTCGGTCCAGCCGGTCCTGCCCGCGATCGCCGAGGGTTTCGGGTCCTCCGCCTCCCAGGCCGCGCTCGCGGTCTCCGTGGCCACCGGCGGACTGGCCGGGTTCACCCTGGTGTGGAGCGGTGCCGCCGACCGGTTC
Source organism: Nocardiopsis sp. NPDC058631 (assembly GCF_042716955.1). Lineage (NCBI taxonomy): Bacteria > Bacillati > Actinomycetota > Actinomycetes > Streptosporangiales > Nocardiopsidaceae > Nocardiopsis > Nocardiopsis sp. NPDC058631. The sequence continues at coordinate 96,907 of NZ_JBHXQY010000003.1, forward strand.
GGCCGGGCCCGCGTCATCGCCGTGTCCCTGGCGCTCACCACCCTCCTGGGGTGCGTGACGCCCCTGGCCGGGGAGCTCTGGATCCTGCTCGCCCTGCGCGTCCTGCAGGGCGCGGCCCTGGGCGGGGTGCCCGCCGCCGCCGTCGCCTACCTGTCCGAGGAGGTGCACCCCGCCGACGCCCCGCGTGCCACCGGCCTCTACATCGCGGGCAACCCCCTGGGAGGGATGGGCGGGCGCCTGCTCGCCGGGTTCGCCGCCGACCTGGGCGGCTGGCAGTGGGGGATCGCCGCCAGCACCCTGCTCGGGCTGGTGTGCCTGCTCGTCTTCGTCCTGGTCCTGCCGCGCCCGTGGCGGCGCGCCGCCGGCGCTCCCACCGCAGCGGTGACGGGGGAGCACGGCGCGCGCCGGAGGCAGGGGCCCGCCGGCACCGTCCCGGGGATGGGGCGGCGCCTGGCCGCCGCGCTCACCACGCGCGGCCTGCCCGCCCTCTACGCGCAGGCGCTCCTGCTGATGGGCGCGTTCATGACCGTGTACAACCTGCTCGGCTTCCGCCTCATGGGCGAGCCCTTCGGGCTCTCCCAGTCCGCCGCCTCCCTGCTCTTCCTCTCCTACACCGCCGGGATGGTCGGCTCGGCGCTCGCCGGGAACGCCTCCGTCCGCTGGGGCGGCTACCCCGTACTGGCCGTCTCCACGGTGCTGATGGCCGTCGGCCTGGGCGGGCTGCTCAGCACCGCGCTGGTCGGGCTCATGGCCGCCCTCCTGGTACTGACCTTCGCCTTCTTCTGCGCCCACGCCACCGCCTCGGCCTGGGTGGGCACCCGTGCGGTCACGGGTCGCGCCCAGGCGATGGCCCTGTACACGCTCGCCTACTACCTCGGCTCCAGCCTGTTCGGGTGGTGCGGCGGCCTGGTCTACGACGCCGTGGGCTGGGGCGGCGCCCTGGCCTTCGCGGCGGGCCTGTGCGCGGCGGCGGCCCTGGTGGGACTGCGGCTGCGCCGCCTCCCCCCCCGCCGGCCTGAGGCCGGCCCGGGCGGCCCGCCCCGGCCGGGGTTCCTGATCGCTGCGTCGCGCGTCCGCGACGTGTCCCTGCGCGCCGTGTGCCCCGCGACGGGGGAGTGTGGGGAGGACACATCGGCCGGTTTAGTTTAAAATTCAACTACCTTGGTCCCAGGACACACCGGCGACTTCGACGGAAGGTGACGACATGGACGTGCGCCCCGCGGGAATCCACCACGTGACCGCGATCGCCAGCGATCCGCAGGCCAACGCGGACTTCTACCTCAACGCGCTGGGTATGCGGCTGGTCAAGCGCACGGTCAATTTCGACGCGCCCGAGACCTACCACCTCTACTACGGCGACCGCGCGGGCAACCCCGGCACGATCATGACCTTCTTCCCCTGGCCCGACGCCCCCCAGGGGAAGATCGGCGCGGGGCAGGCCACCACCACGACCTTCTCCGTGCCCGAGGGCTCCCTCGGCTGGTGGGCGGAGCACCTGGCCTCACTGGACGTACACACCACCCGCCCGGCCGAGAGGGGCGAGGAGGACGTGCTCACGCTGCGCGACCCCGACGGCCTGGTCATCGAACTCGCCGCCAGTGCCGACGCCCACGACACCGACCCCTGGGACGGGGGAGCGGTACCGGCCGCACACGCCATCCGGGGTATCCGCGCCGTCACCCTGACCGAGCAGGACGTCGAGGGCACCGTGGAGATGCTGAGCGGGCAGCTCGGCTTCCGGCTGGTGGACGAGGACGGCGACCGGCTCCGCTTCCGCACCAACGCCGGCGCAGACGGGGTGGGCACCATCGTCGACGTCCTGGCCGACCCCCGGGCCCCGCGCGGCGTGGTCGCGGCGGGCACCGTCCACCACGTCGCCTACCGCGCTCCCGACGGGCCCGTCCAGGAGGCCTGGCGCCAGACCCTGGAGAACGCCGGGGTGGGCGTCACCGAGATCCGCGACCGCTGCTACTTCACGTCCATCTACTTCCGGGAGCCCGGCGGGGTCCTGCTGGAGATCGCCACCGACGGCCCCGGCTTCGACTACGACGAGCCCCTGCTGGAACTGGGCCGGGCGCTCAGGCTCCCGCCGTGGCTGGAGCCCAGCCGCGAGGACATCGCCCGCCACCTGCCCGCGCTGGAGGTTCCCCGGTGACAGCCACCCAGGACTTCGTTCACGTCTTCGAGCCCGCCTCCGTGCCGGGAGCGCCCACACTCCTGCTGCTCCACGGCACCGGCGCCGACGAGCGGGACCTGCTGCCGCTGGGCCGCGCCCTGTCCCCCGGGGCGGCCCTGCTCTCACCGCGCGGCCGGGTGAGTGAGAACGGCATGAACCGCTGGTTCCGCCGCCTGCGCGAGGGCGTCTTCGACGTCGACGACGTGGTCCGGCGCAGCGCCGAACTGGCGGAGTTCGTCACCGCCGCCGCCCGGGAGTACGACCTGGACCCCGAGCGGATCGTGGTCAGCGGATTCTCCAACGGGGCCAACACCGGTGCCGCCCTGCTGCTGCTCCACCCGCGCCTGCTCGCCGGGGCGGCCCTGTTCGCGGGCGGAGCACCCCTGCAGGGGCGCGAGCCCGACGCGGTGGACCTGTCGGGGGTCAGGGTGTTCCTGGGGGCGGGGGTCGCCGACCCCATCACCACCATCGACCAGGCGCGGCTGCTGGCCGCCCAGCTCGGCGCCAGGGGAGCGGACGTGGAGGCGCGCGAGCACCCGGGGGGACACCAGTTGGCCCCCGACGTGCTGGCCGAGGCCCGCGACTGGTTCGACCGGTCCCGGTTCTGACCGGGTTCCACAGACTGCGGCGGCGCCCCCTGATCCCGGGCGCCGCCGCTTCCCCCTTCTGCGAATCTACGTAGTAAAGGCGCAGTTCTCGTAAGGGGTTCACGGTACCCGGCTGCCTGAGAAGCGCCGATACGGGCTGGATAAACTCGCCACGTTCCCGCCCGATCCACCGAAATGAACCCATGATCATCTCTCTCCTCGAACGCGTGCGGTAGATGGACCCTGAGATCCTCGCCCTGGTCATGGCCGTCGCCGTCGGCGCGGGCTGGGTGGACGCCGTCGTCGGAGGCGGCGGGCTCCTGCTGCTGCCCGCCCTCCTGGTGGCCGCCCCCACCACACCCCTGGCCACCCTGCTGGGCACCAACAAGCTCGGCGCCGTCTTCGGCACCACCTCAGCGGCCATCGCCTACGCCCGCAAGGTGCGTGTGGACCGCCGCGTCGTCCTGCCCACCGCCGCGCTCGCCCTGGTCGGATCCGGCATCGGCGCCGCCATGGCCACCGCGCTCACGGCCGACGTCCTCAAGCCCGTCATCATGGTCGTCCTGGCCGGAGTCGCCCTGCTCGTCTACTTCCGCCCCGCCATGGGGGCGGTACCCGACCCGCGCCTGCGCACCCGCAACCGGCTACTGGCCGTCACCGCCCTGGCCGGGCTCGGCGTCAGCCTCTACGACGGCCTCATCGGCCCCGGCACCGGCGTCTTCCTCATCATCGCCTTCACCGCCGTCATCGGGATGGACTTCGTCGCCGCCTCCGCCTCGGCCAAGATCGTCAACGTGTGCACCAACCTCGGCGCGCTCACCGTGTTCGCCCTCGGCGGCCACGTCGACTGGACCCTGGGGCTGATCCTGGCCGTATGCACCATCACCGGCGCCCAGATCGGCGCACGTATGGCGCTGCGACGCGGTTCCGGGTTCGTCCGCGCGGTCCTGCTCGTCGTCGTCCTGGCCCTGCTCCTGCGCATGGGCTGGGACCTGCTCACCTAGGGAGTGTTTTTTGGAGGTTTTCGGGTCGGCGAGCGGCCGTCCAGGCGATCTCTCGCAAGACGATGTGCGAAGTTCAGCCTGGTTGTGCTTCACGAGCGCAGAGGCGCGGCGAGAGGAAGCCTGGTGGACGCGAGCCCGGAAGGATCCAAAAAAACACGACCTAGCCCGAGGCGGCGGCGTACAGGATCGCGGACTCCTCGTCGGGGCCCAGGTCCCCGGTCGGCCGCGCCCCGCCGCGAACGGCCGCGCCCCGCCGCGAACGGCCGAGGCCCGGGAAAACGGGCGGCGCGCAACCCGTCCCCGGGGCTACCCTGGCCCGTCGGTCCGCACCCCCGCAGGCCGACGCCCCGAGGAGTAGCCCTGCAGATCCACGAGTACGCCGAGAGGGACGCCGTCGGCCTCGCCGACCTCGTCCGGACCGGCCAGGTCCGTGCAGCCGAGGTCGAGCGGGTCGCCCGCCTGGCCCTGGAACGCGCCCACGACGACCTCAACGCGCTCACCGGCCCCCTGTGGGAGTCGGTCCCCCTCCCATCGGCCGACGGCCCCCTGGGCGGGGTCCCGTTCGTGGTCAAGGACAGCGGACCCTTCGCGCGCGGAACGGGTTTCACCCTGGGCAGCCGGGCCGTTGACGCCGTCGCCACCGCCGACCACACCCTGATGGCGCGGTTCCGTGCCGCGGGGCTGGTACCACTGGGCCAGAGCACCGCCCCCGAACTGGGGCTGCACTTCGCCACCGAGTCCGCGCGCCACGGGATCACCCGCAACCCCTGGAACCCCGACCGCGGCGCGGGCGGTTCCAGCGGCGGTGCGGCCGCCCTCGTGGCCGCCGGGGCCGTGCCCTTCGCCCACGGCAACGACGGCGCGGGGTCGCTGCGTGTGCCGGCCTCCGCCTGCGGCGTCATCGGGCTCAAACCGACTCGCGGGCGCACACCCTGCGGGCCGCTGGCGGGGGAGGCGGGGTTCGGGCTGATCGCGGAATTCGGACTCACCCGCACCGTCCGCGACACCGCCCGGCTGCTGGACGCGGTCTGCGCACCGCCGGTGGGGGAGAAGTTCATCGTCTCCGCCCCCGACCGGACCTACGCCGAGGCGGTGCGTACCGACCCCGGGCGGCTGCGGATCGCGGTGACCACCACCCCCTGGGCCGACACCAGCGTCGCCGCACCCGTCGCCGAGGCGGCCCTGGACGCGGCCCGTGTCCTGGAGTGGATCGGCCACACCGTGGAGGAGGACCACCCGCACCTGGACCCCGAGGACGTGGTCGAGGGCACCGCCCTCGCCGCACTGGCCACCGGGACGGCCCTGCTGCGCGCGCCACGCCGCCCCGACCCCGCCCTGTTGGAGGACGTCTCCCGGGTGGTGCTCTCCGAGGCCCGGCGGTGCACGGCCCTGGAGGTGGCGGCCATGTTGGACGCCCAGCACCGGGTGACCCACCCCCTGGGCGCGTTCCTGGCCCGGTACGACCTGCTGGTGACCCCGACCCTGGGGCGGCTTCCGGCACCGCACGGCACCCTGGACTACGACGCACCAGGGCACAGCGTACGTTCCTGGTTGCGCGCCCTGCTGTCGTACGGGCCCTTCACCGCACCTTTCAACGTCTCGGGTCAGCCCGCGATCAGCCTGCCCCTGGCCCAGAGCCGGGAGGGGCTGCCCATCGGGGTGCAGCTGGTGGCGGCGCACGGGCGCGAGGACCTGCTCCTGGCAGTGGCCGCCCAGCTCGAACAGGCCGTCCCCTGGAGGGACCGCAGACCCCCGATCCACGTGTGAGCTGTGCCCCCGGCCGTACCGGCCCCGGATCACGGGGGCGCGGGGGCTCACACGGCGGGTTCGAAACCCCCGGTCAGCGCCGCCCTGACGTCCTCCACGATGCGCAGCGCCGCATAGTGGTTGGCCGCACCCCAGTGGTCGTGGTCCACCCGGTACACCGCCTCCCCGCGCACGGCGTCCAGGTTCGCCCACACACCCTCGGAGAAGGTTCGGGGTGCGTCGGGGTAGCCCGAACCGGCCATGACGAAGACGGCGTCCCCGTCCGCCTGGTCCAGGTTCTCGTAGCTCTGCGCGATGAAGTCGGTCGAGCCGTCCCCCTCCAGCTGGCCGTCGGGCCTGGCGAAGCCCAGGTCGGCCACCACCTGTCCGGGGAAGGACTCCGGTGTCTCCAGGCGGATCTCGCTCTCGCTCTGCAACCGCACCAGCGACAGCTCCGTGGCGGCGGGGTCCACGCCCTCGGCCCCGATCTCCTCGCGGGCGGAGGCCACCGCCTCCTCGTACCCGCCCAGGGCGTCCCCGGCCCGCGCCGGGGCGTCCAGGACCTCGGCCACCTCGTCCACGTGTCCGCGCCAGGACCCGGTGCCCTCCCACTCCAGCAGCACCGTCGGCGCGATCGCCTCCAGGCTCTCCAGCATGTCGGCCTGCGCGCCCACCTGGGTGCTGACGCCGATGATCAGGTCCGGCGCGGTGGTGGCGAGCGCCTCGATGTTGACGTCCTCCTCGGAGGGGGAGTTGGTCACCAGCGTCAGGTCGCCTCCGTCGGCGTCCGCGGGCAGGAACGGCGCCAGGCCCTGGTCGTCGCCGCCGGGTGTGCCCATCGTGGCGACCACGTCGTGGCCCAGGAGGGTGACGGCGGCCAGGGTCGGGCGCCACAGCACCGCGATCCTGCGCGGTGTGTCGGGGATCTCCACCGACCCGTTGGCCGCCTCCACCGTGCGGGTTCCGCCGTCCGGCTCCGGCGGGGCCGCGGGCTGCGGGGAGCACCCGCAGGCGAGGAGCGCGGCGAGGGCGGTTACTGTGACCAGGGCGCGTGTGCTGCGGGGGAGCCGAACCATGGGGGCCCTTCCGTGCGAACAGGATGAAGGTAAGGCTAACCTGTCCCGTGGGGTCCGCGGTTGTCCGACCGCACCCCGGGAGCCAGTACCCCGCCCGGGCGGCCCCACCCCACCACCCACGCCACAACGAACGGGGAAGCCGTGGCCCTGCGCGCGCCCACCCTCACGCGCCCCACCCTCACCAGGCGCGTCATACGACCCATGGGCCTGCTCATCTCCCTCGGCGTCCTCGCCGTGTGCGCCCTGTTCAGCGTCACCGTCGGAGCCAAGCCCATCCCCGTCGCCGACGTCTGGGCCGCACTCTCCGCCTACGACGGCACCTACGACCACGACGTCATCCGCAGCCTGCGCGTGCCCCGCACCGTCATCGGCGTCTTCGTCGGTGCCGCCCTGGGCCTGGCCGGGGCCCTCATGCAGGCCCTGACCCGCAACCCCCTCGCCGAACCCGGCCTCCTCGGCATCAACTCCGGCGCGGCCGCGGCCGTCGTCATCGCCGTCTTCGCGTTCGGCGCCGGCGGGGCCGCGTTCGTGTGGCCCGCGTTCCTCGGCGCCGCTGTCGCGGCCGCGGCCGTCTACGCCCTGGGCTCCCGCGGGCGCTCCAGCGCCACCCCGGTCCGCCTGGCACTGGCCGGGACCGCGGTCGCCGCCGTCCTCCAGGGGCTCATCTACGGTGTGATCGTCCTCAACGACTTCGTGTTCGACCGCATCCGCTTCTGGCAGGTGGGCTCCCTCTCCGGGCGCGACCTCGACGTCTTCTGGCAGGTGGCCCCCTTCCTCGTCGCCGGAGTGGCCCTGACCCTGTGCCTGGGCCCCTCCCTCAACGCGGTCGCCCTCGGGGACGACCTCGCGGCCACGCTCGGCGCCAGGATCCCCTCCATCCGCGCCGCCACCGCCCTCGCCGTCATCTTGCTGTGCGGGGCGGCCACCGCCTCGGCGGGGCCCATCTGGTTCGTGGGCCTGATCATCCCCCACGCCGCGCGCATGATCACCGGCCCGGACCAGCGCTGGCTGCTGCCCTACGCCGCCGTCCTGGGCGCGATCCTGCTCACCGCGGCGGACGTCGTCGGCCGGATCGTCCTGCCCAACTCCGAACTGGAGGTCGGTATCATCACCGCTTTCGTCGGGGCGCCCCTGTTCATCGCCCTGGTCCGCAGCAGAAGGATGGCCCAGCTTTGAGCGAGACCCTGGCGCCGCCGCGCCGCCCCGTGTCCGGCCGCGCCACCCCGCGCGGCGCCCTGGTCGTACGCCTGTTCGGTGAGCGGTTCTCCCTCCTGGTCCGCCCGCGCACCGTGCTCGTGTGCCTGGTCCTGGTCGTGGTCAGCGTCCTCACACTGGCCGTGACGGTGACGGTGGGGGACTACGCGATCCCCCTGGAGGCAGTCCCCGGGGCGATCCTCGGCTACGGCGAACGCCTCGACGTCTTCTTCGTCCAGGGTGTGCGCCTGCCCCGCGCGCTGACCGCGATCGGCGTGGGCGCGGCCCTGGGCATCGCGGGAGCGGTCTTCCAGAGCCTGTCCCGCAACGCCCTGGGCAGCCCCGACATCATCGGCTTCACGTCCGGGGCCGCCACCGGCGCCGTCCTGGTCATCCTCGTCCTGGGCGCGGGCCGCCTGGCGGTGTCCGTGGGGGCCATCACGGGAGGCCTGGTCACCGCGGCGATCGTCTACCTCCTGGCGATGAAGAACGGCGTGCAGGGCTACCGGCTGGTCCTGGTGGGCATCGGCGTGTCCGCGATGCTCGGGTCGGTCCGTGACTACCTGCTGACCCGCGCCGAACTCACCGACGCCCTGGGCGCCCAGATCTGGATGATCGGCAGCCTCAACTCGCGCGGCTGGGGCGAGGTCGCCGTCGTGTGGATCTCCCTGCTGGTCCTGGCCCCCGTGCTCCTGGCCCTGGGGCAGCGCCTGCGCTTCATGGAACTGGGCGACGACACCGCGCGCGGCCTCGGCGTCTCCATCTCCTCCACCCAGATCCTGGCCCTGGCCACCGCCAGCGCACTGACCGGCGCCGCCATCGCGGTGGCCGGCCCCGTCGGCTTCGTGGCGCTGGCCGCGCCCCAGCTCGCTCGGCGCCTGACCCGCACCGGCGGCACCACACTGGTGGGCTCCGCGCTCATGGGCGCGGCCCTGCTGGTGGTCGCGGACCTGGTGGCACTGCGCGCCCTGGCCCCCACCCAGCTTCCCGTCGGCGTGGTCACCGCCGTGATCGGCGGGAGCTACCTGATCTGGCTGCTGTACACCGAATGGCGCGGCGGACGTGCCTGAGCGAGACCGAGAGAGAACGATGACCACTCCAGCCGACGCCGGTTCCCGCCTCAACGGCCAGGACCTCACCCTTGCCTACGAGCAGCGCGTCATCTCCCAGAACCTGGCCGTCACGATCCCCGACAACTCCTTCACCGTGATCGTGGGCCCCAACGCGTGCGGCAAGTCCACCCTGCTGCGGGCCCTGTCGCGCACGCTCAAGCCCGCGAGCGGGCACGTCCACCTGGACGGTCAGGCCATCGGCTCCTACCCGGCCAAGGAGGTCGCGCGCCGCCTGGGACTGCTGCCGCAGACCTCCATCGCCCCCGACGGCATCGGTGTCGCCGACCTGGTGGCCCGGGGCCGGTTCCCGCACCAGGGCTTCCTGCGCCAGTGGTCGGCCCAGGACGAGGCGGTGGTCGCCGAGGCCATGGACGCCACCGGGGTCACGGCTCTGGCCGACCGGTCGGTGGACGAGCTGTCCGGGGGCCAACGCCAGCGCGTGTGGCTCGCCATGGTCCTGGCCCAGCAGACCCCGCTGCTGCTGCTGGACGAGCCCACCACCTACCTGGACATCGCCCACCAGATGGACATGCTCGACCTGTGCGCGGACCTGCACGCCGAGCGCGGTTACACACTGGTGGCGGTTCTGCACGACCTCAACCACGCGTGCCGCTACGCCAGCCACCTGATCGTGATGAAGGAGGGCGCCATCGTCGCGGAGGGGGACCCGGCGACGGTGGTCACCGCCGAACTCGTGGAGGAGGTGTTCGGGCTGCCGGTCCGGATCATCCCCGACCCCGAGACCCACACACCGATGATCGTGCCCGTGGACCGCAGGGGCGCGGCCCGCTAGGGTGCCGCGCGGCCAGGCCGGACCGCGCGGGAGCCACCACTCCGCCACGGGGCGCCGACCTTCACGTCCGCCCCACCCGCACACATGGCGGACCGCGTCGTGTCCGCCCGGCCCCGGGCCCGGGTGTGCCGCGGATGTCACAGGCGGGGCCGCTGTCTCGTCGTAGGGGGTACAGACAACCCCCGACCAAGGAGTGGACGTTGGACCTCACACTGTGGATCGCCGCCGGACTGCTGGCCGCAGTGGCCCTGACCGGTGGGATCAGCAAGACGTTCGTGCCCAGGGAGAAACTGGCCGCGGTCCCGGGAGGGCAATGGACCGAGGACGCCGGCCCCGCCTTCGTCAAGACCCTCGGCATCCTGGAGATCATGGCCGCGGCCGGCCTGATCCTGCCCGCCGCGCTCGACATCGCACCGATCCTGGTACCGGTGACCGCCCTATGCTGGGTCCTGCTGATGGTCGGCGCGATGATCACCCACGGCCGCCGCGGCGAAGCCGGGTTCGTGGTCCTGAACACGGTCTATCTCGCGCTTGCGGCGTTCATCGCGTGGGGCCGCCTGGTTCCCGCTCCCTTCACCGGATGACCGAGGGCCCGCCCGGCCCCGGCGGGTGACTGCCCTGTGCGCCTCCCCGCGAGGCCGGCCGCAAACGCGGCGGGGCCCGGCCTCTTCCGACACCGGGGCCGAGGGGCCCGGCCGGCGACCGCGCCACCCCTCGTGGCGCCAGGGTTTCCAGGAGGAGCTGGTATGAGCAGGACCGATGAGTTCCAGACGTTGCGGCCGCTGCTGTTCTCGATCGCCTACCGGATCCTGGGCAGCGTCGGCGAGGCCGAGGACGCCGTCCAGGAGACCTGGCTGCGCTTCGCCGCCTCCCCGACACAGCCCACGTCGGTCCGGGCCTTCCTCGCGGCGACGGTGACCCGGATCTCGATCGACGTGCTGCGCTCGGCCCGCGCCCGGCGCGAGCAGTACGTGGGGCAGTGGTTCCCCGAACCGCTGATCGAGGACCCCTACGAGGATCCGGCGCGGTCGGCCGAGCTGGCCGACTCGGTGTCGACGGCGGCCCTGCTGCTGCTCGAACGGCTCAGCCCGCTCGAGCGGGCGGTGTTCGTGCTGCGGGAGGTGTTCGCCTTCGGCTACCCCGAGGTCGCCTCGGCTGTAGGACGCTCGGAGGCGGCGTGCCGCCAACTCGCGGCGCGGGCACGGCGCCACATGGCCGCGGGCCGACCCCGTTTCGAGGCGGACCGCGAAGTGCGGGAGGAACTGGCTTCGCGGTTCTTCGACGCCCTGCGCGAAGGCGACGTCGCCGGTCTCAGGGAACTGCTCGCCGCCGATGTGTCGATGGCCGGTGACGGCGGCGGCAGGGCACCGCAGCTGGCCAGGGCGGTCACCGGCGCCGAGAACGTGGCCCGGCTGCTGGCCTCCGTCTATCCCCGCATGGCCCGGGTCGAGGTGACGTGCGAGCCACACCAGGTCAACGGCCAGCCGGGCGCGATCTTCCGCGACCGGGACGGCAGGGTGCTCCACACCATGGCGCTCGACATCCTCGACCGGCGGATCCGGATGATCCGTGCGGTAATCAACCCCGACAAACTCGGGCACCTGGGGCCGGTGGCGGACGCCTGGGCCATCGACCGCGAAGTACGTCGGACGCACCGGTCCGCAGGGTAACCACGACAGCCCCCCGCCTCCGGCCCTCCCCGCAGGAAGGTTCACGCCCTCCGCGGCGGGAGGGCTGCGCCATGTCCGCCGGGGGCCGGGGGCGGCGGTGGGGGAGTGCCCACACCGCGTGAGCGCTCCCCCACCACGACAGGGCCGCAAGGGCCGGGGCCTCCGGGGAGGCCGAGCGCCGATGCCCCGGCACCCTGACGGGGTTCGGTCCCTCAAGCACCCGACAGCTCCAGCCGCAGCACCAGCGACACCAGCTCCAACAACACCTCCTTGACCGACTCCCGGTCCCGCGCGTCGCACAGCAGCAGCGGCACCCGCTCCTCCAGGTCCAACGCGACCCGCACGTCGTCGGCCCGGTGCGTGCGCTGCCCGTCGAAGCAGTTGACCGCCACCACGAACGGCAGCCCGCGCGACTCGAAGAAGTCGATCGCGTCGAAGGAGTCCGCCAGGCGGCGCGTGTCGGCCACCACCACCGCTCCCAGCGCCCCTTCCGTCAACTCCTCCCACATGAACGAGAAGCGGCGCTGCCCGGGGGTTCCGAACAGGTACACCACCGTCGACGCGTCCAACGTGATGCGGCCGAAGTCCAGCGCCACCGTCGTCGTGGACTTGCCCTCCACGCCCTCCAGGTCGTCCACACCCACGCTCTCGGAGGTCATGACCTCCTCCGTGTGCAGCGCCTCCACCTCGCTCAGCGCCGACACCAGGGTGGTCTTGCCCGCCCCGAATCCCCCGGCCACCACGATTTTCAGGGTGTCGGGGACAGGACCTGCCCCCTCGGCCTCCATTACGACCAACGCCCCATCCACTCCATCCGGCCTCTCGGGCCCATTCGCTCCACCTCACAACTCCCGGATGCGGCCCAGTACCGCGCGCAGCGTCGCCGCGTCGGGCCTGTTCCGCTCCCAGGCCGAGGTGTGCACCGTCACGTATCCCTGGTCCAAAAGATCGGCCAGCAGGATCCTGGTCACGCCCAGGGGAAAACCTGTCCGCGAGGCGACCTCCGCCACCGAGAGCGGACGCGCGCACAGCGACAGGATCAGCTCCAGCTCGGGGTCCACCTCCGGCGGCTCCACCGACGCGACCGTCACCACCTGCGACGTGATCGAGAAGTCCGAGCGTGAGGGCCGTGTCCGCCCGCCCGTCAACGAGTAGGGCCTGATCAGGCTCGACTCGAACGACCACCCCTGCGGGGACTCTTCGCCAGGCGGCACCGCGCTCACTCCCTCACCTCCTCATGGCCCGCGGGCCCGCGCGTCCACGGACGCCGCGGCCCCTGCCTCACGACCTCCCGTGTCCGCGCCTGGGCAGCGCCGACAGGTGCGGTCCCACCTGGCGCACCAGGCGGTTCACCTCGAACGCCGCCTGGCCCATGTCGCAGGTGGACTCGGCGACCACGGCCAACGAGGCGCCCCGGCCCGCGGCCAGCACGAAGAAGAACACGTTGTCCATCTCCACCACGGTCTGGCGCACCTCCGAGGCGCCCAGCCGCGAACGCGCACCGCGGGCCAGGCTGGCGAACCCCGACGCGATCGCGGCGAGCCGTTCGCCCTCCTCCCGGTCCAGTCCCGGGGACGAGGACAGCAGGAGCCCGTCCGCTGACAGCAGCAGGGCGTCCCGCGCACCCGCGACCCTGTCCACCAGGTCTGCCAGCAGCCAGTCCAAGGTTGTGGCCGGGGTCTCCCCGCCCACTTCGTCACCACCGGTGACCCGGTCTCCTGCCGTAGTGCCCGCCGACATCGACATCACCCTTTTGACCTCTCACCGGGGCGCGCACCGCGCGCGCCACCCTCGTCCAGTTCCTCGGACTCCGCGCGGCCGCGCAGTGTCCCGGACTGGAAGGCACTCATCATGGACCGGATGTCCGACAGGGAGCGCTGCTCACCCGGGGCCTGCGCGCTCACGGCCGGCGCCTTCTCGGTGACGGCCGCGTGCTTGCGTCGCCGTCGGGGCAGGCCCATGTAGGTGTCCTCCTCCGCACCGCCGGGGAGGGCGTCACCGTTCGCGGGGCCGCCCTGGGACCGGGGCGCCGCCGGCGCCCGGACGTTCGGGCGCGGCTCCCGCGACACCTCCGCGGGTGCCGCCGGCACTCCTGCGGGGTCCACGGCCGGGGCAGCCGGTCCCGGGCCGACGACAGGACGCCGCTGCGGCCCGGTCGCCCCCGGGAGAAGGGGAGCCTCCTCGGGGGCTGCCAACGCCCCGCGGGGGATGAGCACCACCGCACGCGTCCCCTGGTGGGGCGAGACCTGCAGCGTCACCTCGAAACCGTGCCGGGCCGCGATCGTGGCGACCACGAACAGGCCCAGGTTCGAGTCCTCGCGCATACGCGCCAGGTCGAACCGCGGCGGGTCGGCCAGCAGCACGTTCGACGAGCTCAGCTGGGCCTCGGTCATGCCCAGCCCGTGGTCCTCCACCTCCAGGACGTGGCCGCCGTGCTCGGTCTCCCGGCCCCGTACGGTCACCTCCGTCCCCGGGGGGGAGAACGAGGTCGCGTTCTCCAGCAGCTCGGCGAGCAGGCGGACGGTGTCGGTCCCCACGTCGCCGCGCAGCGCGACCGCGGGCAGCCCCACGATCCGCACCCGCGCGTAGTCCTCGATCTCGCTGGCGGCCGCACGCACCGCCTCGTGCAGACCCACCGGGCCCAGCCCGCGGCGTACCGGGTCGTCCCCGCTCAGCAGCATCAGGTTCTCGGCGTTGCGCCGCAGCTGGGTGCTGAAGTGGTCGATGCGGAACAGGGCCTCCAGCACCGCGGGGTCGGTCTCGCTCCGCTCCAGGGTGTCCAACAGCCCCAGCTGCCGGTGCACGAGCGACTGCGTGCGGCGCGCGATGTTGCGGAACATGGCCCGCACCCCCGCACGGACCTGGGCCTCCTCCACGGCGGCGGCGACCGCGGCGCGCTGGGCGTCGTTGAACGCCTCGGCCATCTGGCCGATCTCGTCGCGCACATGCACCCGCAGTTCGGGCACCTCGGTGTCCACGTCCACGCTTCCGCCCGCACGAAGCCGGGCGGTCACCTCCGGCAGGCGCACGCGCGCGTGTTCCAGGGTGAGGATGCGCAGGTGCTGCAGCCGCCGGCCCAGGCGCTGGGTACCGCCCACGGCCACGGCTGTGGAGGCCAGGGCCGCCACGAGGGCGGGCACGCTCATGAGTAGGACACTGTTGCGCAGTTCGGCGGACTGGGAGTGGCTGAAGGCGGTGACCTGCTCGGTCTGGGTCTCCTCCACCCCGCGCATGCGCAGGTCCACGGCCTCGGCCGCGCCGCGCCAGGCGGTGGCGTTGACCGGGACGGTGTTCTCGCCCCGGATGGGCATGCTGATGATGCTCTCCTGGAGCTGGTACACGCTCTGGAGGGAGGAGTAGGACTCCAGGAGGAGGTATTCCTCGCTGTCCTCGTCGCTGAGTTCGGCGCCGACGCGCCCCCAGGTGTAGTGCTGGGCTCCGGCGGCCGCGGCGAACTGGGAGTGGGCCTCGGCGGGGAAGGCGTTGACGGCCACCGCGTGGGCGAGGACGGCGTCCTGCTGGTTGAGGAGTTCGCGGGTGCGGACCAGGGAGGTCAGGGAGCGCAGGGCGGGGACCTGTGCGGAGTCGGCGCGCTCGACCTGTGCGTCCCACACGCGCAGTCCGCTCTCGATGGTCTCGGTGTAGGCGGTGGCGGCCTCCTCCAGCGTGCGCTCGGCGGGGGAGAGGCCGTCCACCTTCTGGCGGTGGGCTTCGAGCCGGTTGAGGGCGCGCTGGAAGTCCTGGGCCTGTTGGGGCAGGTCGTCCTCGCCGAAGGCGCGGAGGTGCTGCTGGAGGGTTTCCACGGCTCTGGTGGTCTCCTGGCGGGTGAACTCCAGGCGGCTGGCGGTGCGCTCGGTCCCGCTGGCGGAGTCCATGGTGGCGCGCCGCTCGCGCTGGAGTTCGCCGATGACCGTGATGACGGGGGTGGCGACCTGTTCGGTCAGGGCCGCTGTGGTGCGCAGTTCGCGGATGTCGGTGACCAGGACGGCGGTGAACGCAGCCCACAGGACCAGCAGCGCGGTACTGGGGATCAGGACCAGCGTGATCATGCGGGCACGAAGCGATCGGCGCTTCTCGTGGGGCATGGGCTCGCTTCCGGGGGGAGAGGCGGGCGAGGCTGGGGAAGCGTCCGCCGAGGTGGGGGAGGACCAGGGTTGCCCTGAGTGAATCGTTCCGGGGGAGATTACGCAAGCCTGAAATGGCTGGTGGAGGCGGGGTTGGTCGAATCGCCCCAGGTCAAAGCGCTGGCCTCAGCTTGGTAACGCGAACCGTTCGAAAAAATCTACATTGTAAAGGCGGGGGTTTTCTCCAAGAAAAACAGACAAAAAGAACAAAGGAGCGGTTTCACCGCACCAAATACCAAAGGGGGAGCCTGATGCAGGAAACGGTGTGTGATTTCAGGCCTTCTGACGGGTACGTAGCCTTCTGCGAACGCGCCCGAACCCACGGGCCGCGACCGTCCACTGACGGAGTGGCACCATCGCCGGCACAGAACACGGGACGGCCACTCCTGTCACACCCGCACCGATGGCAGCAGACCCGCTCGCAGAACCCGGGTACACGGGGGAGAGGACCCATATGAAGCTCACCGAGGACCAGATCCAGGACGGCCTGACCCGGCTGACCGGGTGGGAGCTGGACCCCGCCGCGCCCGCCATCCGACGCACCGTGCGCCTGGCCGACTTCCTCGCGGCCGTCTCCCTGGTCAACGACATCGCCCAGGCGGCCGAGCAGGTCGACCACCATCCGGACATCGACATCCGCTACAACACGCTCCACCTGGCCCTGAGCACCCACTCCGAGGGGGCCGTCACCGAGGAGGACATGGCCCTGGCCGCCCGCATCGACGAGCTCGTGCCCTGAGCCCGCGACGCCCTGACCGCCCGTGGCGGGCCGGGAGCAGCCGACCCGGTGCGGGGGCACAGAGCACCGGGGGTCGGGGAACGGCCCTCGCCCTGTACACCGCGATCTCGCCCACCGGCCGTCCGGCGGCGTCGGCGCGTGTGCGGCCGGCTCTTCGGAGGACCTCGGGGGCCCGGCGTCCGGCCGCGGGGCTGCCGCTCTTTCCGCCGGTGGGTGCGGCGTTGGCCGCGTTGCCCTGTCCTCGTGCGGTGGTGGCGGACGCCGGGTGGGGTGCTGTGACCGACGACGACTACGTGTGGGTGTGAACCCGGCGTCTCGCGAGCGGGGGTGCGGCGCGGGGTGTCTTCCTGGGTTCGGCGGGGTTCAGAGGCCGACTTTGCGGATGGGGTTGTCGCGCCAGGCGTCGGCGGGGCGGATGTAGGTGTCGACGGCGGTGGATTTTTCGGACCAGCGGCCTTGGCGGGCGATCCAGGCGCGGGGGGCGCCGGCGGCTGCGGCGGCGGTGGCGGGTCCGGCTCGGAGTGAGTGGGCGGTGATGCCTTCGATGTCGGCGTTGTGTGCGAGGCGTTTGACGATGAGGTTGATGCCGGCTCCGGACATGCGTCCGGTTCCTCGTCCGGCGGCGTCGGTGGTGCCGGCGAGGCGTCCGTGTCTGTCGACGGAGCGTAGTAGTGGTCCTTGGGTGGTTCCGGCCTCGGCGAGGGCTTGGAGGTAGGCGGTTGTGGTGCGGACGGGGCAGGTGAGTCGGTGTGTGCCGTAGGGGACGGCCACGGTGGCGCCTGCTGCGTCTTTGTCGGTTTTGGAGGTGGCGACGAACACTTCCAGTCCGTCGGGGACGGGTCGGAGGTCGGTGATGTCGAGGGCGGCGAGTTCGGAGCGGCGGGCCATCATGGCGTAGCCGAGGAGGAGGAGGGTTCGGTTGCGGAGGCCGACGAGGGTGTCGTCGGCGGTTTCGAGCATGCGGCGGAGTTCGTCGACGGTGAGTGCGGGGGCTTGGCGGCGTCGTCCTCCTTGGCGTGCCCATTGGCGGTTGTAGGAGCGCAGGGCCATGCGGGCGGCTTTGGTGGAGACGGCGTGTCCGTGGGCGGCGTGGCGGGAGGCGATGGCGCCCAGGGCCCGGTCGATGGTGGCTGGGGCGGATCCGTTGGTGGCGAGGTGGTCGACGTAGGAGGCGAGGGTTTCGGCGGTGGCGGGGAGGGGGGTGCGGTTGGTGTTCGTGCACCAGGTGGTGAAGGTGCGCCAGTCGCGGGTGTAGCCGGTGCGGGTGGAGGTGGCCCAGCCGTCGGCGACCCGGGCGGCGGCTGAGGGGGTGAGGTGGGTGTCGGGTGTGTGGGGTGTGAGTTCGTGTGGGTTGTGGCGGGTCACGATGTCGGTGGTGGGGTGGGGGGTCGGTTCGGTCATGCGGGGGGCTCCTGGAGGGGGTGTCTGATTTCTGAGTTTCGACAAAGATCTGACTTCCGACAAATTCTGACTTTCGACAAGTCAGCTTATCAAAAGTGAGGGTTGGTGGGGGTCTGGGGTGGTTTTGGGGTGGGGTCTGTGCCGGTTCGCGGGGGTGGCCGCCCCTGTCCGGGCCGGAGGAGGAGGCGGCGCACCCCAAGGAGTGGGCTCCCGCTCCGGGACGGGCGCGGGGTGTGGACGGGGGACCGGAATGTCAGGGGGACCGGTCAGTGTGGCGGTGGTTGCCTCCGCCGTACTCCGGCGGACGGCCGCCACCGTGCCATCGCCCCCCGGTGCCGGGCCCGCCCCTGGCCCGCACCCGACGCAACGGAGAGCCCCATGCCAGGCCGCCTCACCCCGGCCCGATTTTTCGCCTTCTACGAACTGGGCGCCGACCCTGGCATTCTCGGCCTTCGCGACACCGTTTCCGACCAGCGGCGTCGGGAGTGGTTGATCGGCGCCGAGCTGGTCGAGCGGTGTGAGACCCCGGACCGCGGCCACGCCTTCCGTGTCACAAAGGCGGGTCTTGCCGTGCTGCGGGAGCACCTGGAGTACTTGGAGGGGCGCGAGCGTGCGCGGTTGCCGCACCGTTCCGGGGACGAGTACCGCATCCAGCACAGAACCCCGTACTCCCGCGCCCAGTTGGACGCGGCCCTGGCGCGGCGCGCGCGGGGCGGAGCCGTACCGCCGGCGGGTTCGGTGGGCGCGGACTGGCGGTTGGGGCAGGGGACGCAGGCGTGGTCGGGGTCGCCTTGCGATGTGCTCGCGGCGGTGGCCGTGCTGGAGGCGGCCGGGCACACGCCCGTGGTCTTCGTCGGGGGTTGGCACGGGGCGGGGGGTCCGAGGGGCTTCTATGTGGAGCCGCGCGCGCAGGTTCTGTACGTGTACCACGTCGAGGCGGGCCGGTCGGCCCGGGAGGACGGGGGGTGGTTCACGGCGGAGGTGGGCGCCTACGCGGACGCGTTGCGTGCCGCCGGGTGGCATGTGGAGCCGGGGGCGTCGCGGTGCGTGCACGTGCGGGCGCCCGGTGGGAGGGGGCGGGGTCTGGACGGGTGGTCGGGGCCGGGCTAGCCCGCGCTCTGTGTCACCCGTGCGCCCTGGTTGGTGAGTGGTGGGGTCAGCGCAGGTGTGAGCGGCGCATCTTGCCCGAGGCGGTGCGGGGGAGTTCGTCGACGAAGTCGATGACCTGGGGTGCGGCGTGGGTGGCGAAGCGGGTGCGGACCCATTCCTTGAGTTCGTCGGCGAGTGCGGGCGTGGCGGTGTGGCTGGGGGCCAGGACGATGCGGGTGCCGACGAGCTGTCCGGCGATCTCGTCGGGGATGGAGTAGACGCCGCATTCTTCGACGGCGGGGTGGTCGTTGAGGACGGCTTCGACCTCGGTGGGGCCGACGCGGTAGCCGTGGGTGAGGATGGCGCCGTCGTCGCGGGTGGAGAAGAAGATCTGGCCGTTGCGGTCCTGGATGCCGGTGTCGCCGGTGAGGTAGTGGGCGTGGTCGGGGGTGAAGCGGACCTGGGAGGCGGCTTCGTTGTCGAGGTAGCCGTTGAACCAGGCGAGGGGGCTGTGGGCGAGGTCGACGGCGATGCGTCCGTAGGTGCCCGGGGGTGCGGGGTCGTCGGAGATGGCTTCGAGGACCTGGATGGTCCAGCCGGGGAGTGCGGGGCCGATGGAGCCGGGGACGAGGGGGGTGGCGGGGGTGGGGGTGTCGCCGTTGGGGAGGCCGATGCACCAGCCGAGTTCGGTCTGTCCGTAGTGGTCGTGGACGGGGACGCCGAAGACGTCGGCGACCCAGTCGATGACGTCGGGGGCCAGGGGTTCTCCGGCGCTGGTGAGGCGTTGGACCATGACTTCGGGGGGCAGGGTCTTGGTGGCGGCGCGCAGGGTGCGGTAGGTGGTGGGGTCTGCGGCGAGGTTGGTGACGCCGTGGAGGCCGAGGACGTCGAGGGTGAGTTCGGGGTCGAAGAATCCGGCGCGTAGGGCGAGGGAGTCGTGTCCGGCGAGGAGGGGGCTGATGAGGCCGTGGTAGAGGCCGTAGGCGGAGCCGGGGTCGGCGGTGTTCCAGTAGACGTCGTCGTCGCGGACGCCGAGGCCGTAGTGGTGGTAGGCGTGCATGGCGGTGAGGGCGCGGGCGGGGACGGGGACGCCGCGGGGTGGGCCGACGTTGGCGGAGACGTAGAGGATGGCGAGGGTGCCGTCGCCGCCGATGGGGGTGTCGGTGGTGGGTGGGGTGGTGGTGTGTTGGGTGAGGGTGGTGAGGGTGTGGTCGCCTTCGCGGAGGGGGTGGGTGCCGGTGGTGGCGATGTCCCAGGTGGGGGTGTGGGGGGTGTGGTCGAGTTTGGTGCGGTATTCGTCGTCGCACACGACGAGGCGGGTGTGGGAGTTGGTGAGGCGTTCGGTGATGGCGGAGGGGGCGAAGGAGGAGAGGAGGGGGACGAGGACGGCTCCGAGTCGCCAGACGGCGAGGGCGGTGATGGTGAGGTCGATGCCTTTGGGCAGGAGGGTGGCGATGCGGTCGCCGGTGGTGATGCCGAGGTCGGTGAGTCCGGTGGCCAGGGTGCGGGAGCGGTGGGCGAGTTCGCCGTAGGTGAGGGTGGTGGCGGCGAGGGTGGGGCCGATTTCGGTGGTGGCGGTGGTGTGGGGGTTGTGGCGGTCGCAGAGGAGGTGGGCCACCGATGTGGTGGGGGTGTCGTAGGTGGCGAGCCAGTCGCGTAGGTGGTGCGCCGGGTCGGGCACGGGCATCGGTGGTCTTCCTCGTTTTTGGTGGGTTTGTTGGTATCGGAGGGTTACGTCAACACTATGCCCACCTGTGAGGTCGGCCTCACTCGCGCCGGGTGTGGCGGGTCGGCCATCATGTGGGGATGGATAGTGGTGCTGTTGCGGAGCGGTTCGGTCTGGGTGCTGGTGAGCGTGCGTGGTTGGAGGCGGCGGCGCGGTTGCCGGAGCCGGTGAGGGCGTTGGTGGTGCCTTCGGGGGCGGGTGCGGCGCGGGTGTTGGACCTGTTCGGTCTGGAGGGTGCGGACCGGGCTGAGGTGGAGGGGTTGTGGCCGGGTTCTGGTGGGCCGTGGGGTGAGTGGCCGCCGGAGTTGTGGCACGTGGTGGAGTGCATGTACCGGCGGTTGTGTGCGGACGCGGATCTGCCGGCGGGGGTGTGGCGGGATTGGCCTTCGTTGGTGGGTGTGGAGGACCCGCGGGTGCGGGTGGCGTCGTTGTGGGCGTTCGCGGCGATGGTGGAGGCGCAGTTCGCGGCGCATGGGGTGCGGGGTGTGGGGCGGTCGGTGACGGTGGCGACGCTCGCTGATGTGGGTGTGCAGATGGGGCGTTCGCGGCGGATGTACGGCTGGTTGTCGTTGGAGACGGCGTCGTGGGTGGCCGCGCAGTTCCGTGGGCGCTTGTTCTGGGTGGGCGGGTTGCAGTTGGAGCCGGCGTTGTTGGGGGATCAGGGCGGGGTGGAGTGGTATTCGCCCGAGGAGGCGCGTGGGTTGGGGCCGGGGATGGGTGTGGGTGATCCGGTGTTGCGGTTGCACATTCCCACGGGTGGGTTGGATCCGGTGTCGGTGGAGGATGCGTTGGGTCGGGCGCGGGGGTTTGCCCGGGAGTGTTTGGGGGTTGATCCGGTGGTGGCCACGTGTACGTCGTGGTTGTTGGATCCGCAGTGGGGTGAGGTGTTGGGGGAGGGGTCCAACATCGTGGGGTTCCAGCGGCGGTTCACGTTGGTGGGTGCGGGGCAGCCGGGGGAGTCGGACGTGTTCCGGTTCGTGTTCGGTCGTGCGCGGGTGGATGTGGCGGGGGTTCCGCGGCGGACGCGGTTGGAGCGTGCGGCGGTGGAGCGGTTGGAGTCGGGGGGTGTGTGGCAGGTGCGTACGGGGTGGTTGCGGTTGCCGTAGGGGGTGGGTCGGCCCGTGCCTTGGTGCGGGCCGGCGGTGTGGTGGTCGCGGTCAGCGTTGGAGGAAGTCGAGCAGGTCCTGGTTGAACTTCTCCTTGTCTTCGGGGGTCAGGGCGATGCCGTGGGATCCGCCTTCGTAGACCTTGAGTGTGGCGTCGGCGATGATCTGGGCGCTTTTGCGGGCGGTGGCGTCGATGGGGACGATCTGGTCGTCGTCGCCGTGGACGATGAGGGTGGGGATGTCGAAGCGGCGTAGGTCCTGGGTGAAGTCGGTGTAGCCGAAGGCGTCGACGCACGTGACGCCGGCCTGGATGGCCTGGTGCATGGCCATGAACCAGAAGGCGTCCTTGTTGCCCTGGGTGGTCTTGTTGCCGGGGCGGTTGGTGCTGAAGAACCCCTCGGCGGTGTCCTTCCAGAACTGGGAGCGTTCTGTGAGGATGCCGTTCTTGATGCCGGTGAGGGCTGCTTCGGGGACGCCTTCGGGGTTGGTGTCGGTTTTGAGCATGATGGGTGGGATGGCGGAGAGCAGGACGGCCTGGTGTACGCGTTGGGTGCCGTGGCGGCCGATGTAGCGGGCGAGTTCGCCGCCTCCCATGGAGTGGGCGACCAGGGTGGTGTCCTGGAGGTCGAGCTGGTTCATGAGGTCGTTGAGGTCGTCGGCGAAGGTGTCGAAGTCGTAGCCGGTCCAGGGTTGGTCGGAGCGGCCGTGTCCGCGTCGGTCGTGGGCGATGGCGCGGAATCCGTGGTCGGCCACCCATTTGAGTTGGTCGTCCCAGGCGTCGGCGTTGAGGGGCCAGCCGTGGCTGAAGACGACGGGGCGTCCGCTGCCCCAGTCCTTGTAGTGGATCTGGACGTTGTCGCGGGTGGTGATGCGGCCCATGGTGTCCCCCCTTGTGTGGTGGTCGCGGTGTGGTGCGCGGGGTGGTGTCGGCGCACCGTTGCCGAGTGGATCACGGTGGGGGTGGGGTGGTGAACCCGGTGGGGGGCAAGGCTGGGGAAAGTTCGTGTTGGTGGGTCGGGCGGTGGTGTTTTTGGTGGTCAGGGCGGGTGCGGTGGTGGTGAGGGTGTCAGGGCGGGTGTGGGTCGTGGGTGCTTGTCTGCTAGGGGGTCGGGTGGTGGGTGGTGGCGGCGAGCAGGTGGTGGCCGGTGCCCTCGCAGTCGGGGCAGGGGTGGGATGCGAGGGCTTGGTCTCCCTGGTCGGGGGTGGGCGGGTTGGTGTTGGGCGGGTGGTCGGTGGGCGGGTCGCCGGTGGTGAGGTGGGCGAGGAGGCACACGCGTGTTCCGCTGCCCAGGCAGCTGCGGCACATGGTTCTGATGAGCATGTGCGCAGGATAGGTGGTGGGTGTGGGGCGGGGGTGTGTGAACTGTCGAGCTTGTCGGGTTTTGTGTGTCTGTTGGGGTGGTGTGGGGGAGCGGGTCGGCGGGGCCGGTGGGTGGGGCGGCGGTTCTGGATGCGGGTGTGGGTGTGGGTGTGGCTTGGGGTGTTGGTGTGTGCGGTCGTGGCCCTGGGCGGGAGTGGAAGGCCTGCGTTGTGGGCGGTGCTGGGCCGACCGGGTGGTGGACGGGGGTTGCGGGTCGGTGCGGTCGGGGAAGGGTGTGCGGGTTGGTGGTGGGTGCTCCTACCTTCTCAACTTGACATAATGTGCATTATCGGCGATATGGGCGAGGCTGGGAGAAGGGGCTGGTCTGCCTGGGTTGGCGGGTGTGTGCGGGTGCGTGGCCTTCGGCTGCGTGGTCGGTATGGATCGTCATCGGGCGCTGGCCGCGTCGGGGTGTTCGGGTGTGGGTCGTGCGCGGGTGGCCTGTGGATCTGGCCGGCTCCGGTGCGGCGTTGCCTTCTGATTTCAGTATTCGCAGGTCGGCGTTGGGTGGCAAGAGTCGTTTCAGGGCCTGTGGACAACGCCCGCCGGGGCTCGGCGGCTCTTGTCTTCGTCGGGCGCCGGGTCGTGCGAATGCTTGGTTCGCGATGTTCGCCGCCGTGTTTGGTCGGCCCTGGGCCCCCGCCCGGGCGCGTGCGGGCCACTGGATCGGCGTGGACCCCAAGGCATCCGATCTCTCCATGTTTGATGCATAAACCGTGTTATGCATGATTTTGGTGGTCTTTGCAGGCACCTGAGTTGTTTGTGGTGGTTTCCTGGCCCGTCCTCGTGCCGTCCTCGCGTCCCCCTGGCCCCGCACCCGGCCTCCCGTGCGGTTGCGCTCCTTCCCTCCCGGCCCCTGGCCCCCGGCCCGGATGGCGGTCCGTCAGGCGCACCGCCGACCACTCCCCCGCACGGGGCCGCCTCACGGAGCTTGATTACGAACGGTGACGCAGGTAATGCCCTGCGGAGTGGATCCCGGGAGCGGCGGCCCCTGGACCCCGCTGCGGGGGTGCGGCGTGCCCGGGCGTCCGCGGGACGGGTCGGTGGTGCGGCACGTCGTCTGGCAGTGGGTGCGCGTCGGCGGTTACCGTGGCCCGTGCGGGGCCCTCCCCCGGGTTCGACCGTTCCGCTCTCCCCCGGTCCACGGCACCAACCTGTTGGGAGGAACACGGTATGGCCCTTGACCATGACGAGTTGCGGCGCGTCGACGCGTACTGGCGTGCGGCGAACTATCTGTCCGTGGGGCAGATCTACCTGCTCGACAACCCCTTGCTGCGCCAGGAACTGCGGCCCGAGCACATCAAGCCGCGGCTGCTGGGGCACTGGGGCACGACCCCTGGGCTGAACTTTTGCTACGCGCACCTGAACCGGGTGATCCGGGAACGGGACCTGGACATGATCTATGTGATGGGCCCCGGGCACGGGGGTCCGGCGGCGCTGGCCAACGCCTGGCTGGAGGGCAGCTACACCGAGGTGTACCCGCACATCACCCTGGACGAGGAGGGGATGCGCCGGTTCTTCCGCCAGTTCTCGTTCCCCGGCGGGGTGCCCAGCCACGTGGCGCCGGAGACGCCGGGGTCGATCCATGAGGGCGGTGAGCTGGGGTATTCGCTGGTGCACGCGTTCGGTGCGGCCTTCGACAACCCCGATCTGGTGGTCTCGTGTGTGGTCGGCGACGGGGAGGCCGAGACGGGGCCGTTGGCGGGCAGTTGGCACTCCAACAAGTTCCTGGACCCGGTGCGCGATGGTGCGGTGCTGCCGATTCTGCACCTGAACGGGTACAAGATCGCCAACCCGGCGGTGTTGGCGCGTGTGCCCGAGGACGAGCTGATCAAGCAGTTCGAGGGGTTCGGGTACCGGCCGTTGATGGTGAGCGGTGACGATCCGGTGTACATGCACCGCCGTATGGCGGAGGTCCTGGACGAGGCGTTGGAGGAGATCGCGCAGATCCAGCGCATCGCCAGGGCGTCGGGGTTGGAGCGGCCTCCGGTGTGGCCGATGGTCATCTTGCGCTCGCCCAAGGGGTGGACGGGTCCCGGGGAGGTCGACGGGGTCGCGGTGGAGGGGACCTGGCGTGCGCACCAGGTGCCGATGGCGCGGGTGCGCACCAACGCCGAGCACCGGCGGATCCTGCAGGAGTGGATGCGCTCCTACCGTCCGCAGGAGTTGTTCGGGGAGTCGGGGGCTCCGGTGGCGGAGTTGCGGGAGTTGGCTCCGGTGGGGGTGCGGCGGATGAGTGCGAACCCGCACGCCAACGGCGGGTTGCTGCTGCGGGACCTGGTGGTTCCGGACTTTCGCGAGTACGCGGTGCGGGTGTCGGGGAACGGGAAGCAGTTCAGTGAGGCGACGCGGGTGCTGGGGCACTTCCTGCGGGACGTGATGCTGCGCAACCCGGACTCGTTCCGGTTGATGGGGCCGGACGAGACGGCGTCGAACCGGTTGTCGGCGGTGTTGGAGGCCTCTGACAAGGTGTGGCAGGCGCAGATCCTGCCGGTGGACGAACACCTGGGTCGGCACGGGCGTGTGATGGAGGTGCTCAGTGAGCACATGTGCCAGGGGTGGTTGGAGGGGTACCTGCTGACCGGTCGGCACGGGATGTTCAACTGCTACGAGGCGTTCGTGCACATCGTGGACGCGATGTTCAACCAGCACGCGAAGTGGTTGAAGGTGACGCGGCACTTGCCGTGGCGGCGGCCGATCGCGTCGTTGAACTACCTGTTGACGTCGCATGTGTGGCGCCAGGACCACAACGGTTTCACGCATCAGGATCCGGGGTTCCTGGACGTGGTGTTGAACAAGCCCGCGGAGGTGGTGCGGGTGTACCTGCCGCCGGACGCCAACACGCTGTTGTCGGTGGTCGACCACTGTCTGCGTTCGAGGGACTACGTGAACGTGGTGGTGGCGGGCAAGCAGCCGGCGCTGGACTTCCTGTCGATGGAGGAGGCGGTGGCGCACTGTACGCGCGGGATCGGGATCTGGGAGTGGGCGAGCACGGGCGCGGAGTCCGGGCGGGGCCCTGACGTGGTGCTGGCGTGCGCGGGTGATGTGCCGACGTTGGAGACGTTGGCGGCGGCGGACCTGTTGCGGCAGCTGTTCCCGGAGTTGGGGGTGCGGGTGGTGAACGTGGTGGACCTGATGCGGTTGCAGCCGGCGAGTGAGCATCCGCACGGGTTGCCGGACGCCGAGTACGAGGCGTTGTTCACCACGGACAAGCCGGTGATCTTCGCCTTCCACGGGTATCCGTGGCTGGTGCACCGTCTGACCTACCGTCGGGCGGGGCACGAGAACCTCCATGTGCGCGGCTACAAGGAGGAGGGCACGACGACCACGCCCTTCGACATGGTGATGCTCAACGATCTGGACCGGTTCCACCTGGTGATCGACGTGATCGACCGTGTGCCGGGGCTGGGCGGCCGGGTGGCGCAGATCCGTCAGCGGATGGTGGACGAGCGGTTGCGGCACCGGGCGTACACGCGGGAGTTCGGTGAGGACCCGGAGCAGGTCCGCGACTGGGTGTGGCCGTACTGATGCGGGTCCTGGTGGTGAACGCGGGGTCCTCCAGTTTGAAGCTGAGCGTGGTGGGGCCGGGTGGGGAGACGGTGGCCTCGGAGTCGGTCCCGGTGCGGCGCGGGGTGTGGGACGCGGGGGCGTTGGAGGCGGCCCTGGGGCGGTTCCCGGCGGTGGAGGCGGTCGGGCACCGGGTGGTGCACGGGGGGCGCGAGTTCGTGGGGCCGGTGCGGTTGGACGCCGGGGTGGTGGGGCGGTTGCGGGAACTGGGTGATCTGGCGCCGCTGCACCAGCCCAAGTCGTTGGCGGGGATCGAGGCGGTCCAGGGGGCGTTGCCGGACCTGCCTGCGGTGGCGTGCTTCGACACCGCTTTCCACGCGTCGATCCCGCAGGAGGCGTCGACGTACGCGGTGCCGGAGCGGTGGCGGAGCGGGTTCGGGGTGCGCCGGTTCGGGTTTCACGGGCTCTCGCACGCTTATGCGTCGCGGCGGGCCGCGCAGATGACGGGTGGTGCCCGGCGGGTGGTGACGGCGCATCTGGGTGCGGGGGCGTCGTTGGCGGCGGTGCGGGAGGGGCGGAGTGTGGACACCACGATGGGGTTCACGCCGTTGGAGGGGTTGGTGATGGCGACCCGGTCGGGGAGTGTGGATCCGGGGATGGTGCTGTGGTTGCACCAGCACGCGGGGGTGGCGGTGGAGGAGATCGCGGACGCGTTGGAGCACCGGTCGGGGTTGTTGGCGTTGGCGGGGACGTCGGACATGCGTGAGGTGTTGGAGCGTCAGGACGCGGACGCGGTGTTGGCGGCGGGTGTGTATGTGCACCGGTTGTGTGCGGGGGTGGCGGCGATGGCGGCGTCGTTGGGCGGGTTGGACGTGTTGGTGTTCACCGGTGGTGTGGGTGAGGGGTCGTCGGTGGTGCGTGGGCGTGTGGCGCAGGGGTTGGGGTTCTTGGGGGTGGCGGTGGAGGCGGGGGCGAACGCGGGGGTGGGTGAGGAGGGTGAGGTGAGTGCGGTGGGGGCGTCGGTGCGCACGCTGGTGGTGCGGGCTCGGGAGGACGTGGAGGTCGCGCGGGGTGTGCGGGAGGTGCTGGGGCGCGGCTGAGGTGGAGGGTTGGGGGGTGTGGGGGTTTTCCCTGCGCCCCCTTCGTGGTTCGAACGGTTTGGGACGCGAGGGTGGGAGGGGGCCCGCTCCCCCGGCTCGGGGTCCCCGGTTGCGGCTCCCCCGGGTGTCGAACAGGTTCGAACACCTGGGGTGCTGGGCGTGGAAGTGCCCGTGGTTTCGGGGATGCTGTGGTCATGGATGTTGAACAGGGGCCTGTGGTCGAGGCCGTCGAGCAGTATCTGGTGGCGCGGCGGGCCGCCAAGCCCTCCCCTCACACGGTGGCCGCCTACCGGCGTGACCTGCTGGGGGTGTTGGCGTGTGTGGGTCGGGTGCGGGGTGTTGAGCCGGGTGGTGTGGTGTGGTCGGACCTGGATGCGACGGTTCTGCGGGGGGCGTTCGCGGAGTTCGCGGCGGATCGGGCGGCCTCCAGTGTGTTGCGGGCGTGGTCGACGTGGAACGGGTTCTTCGCGTTCTGGGTGTCGGAGCGGGTGGTGGCGGGCAATCCGATGTCGGCGGTGCCGCGTCCGCGGGTGCGGGCTTCGGTGCCCAAGCCGTTGATGGGTGAGGACACCCCGGAGCGGTTGTTGGAGGCGTTGGCGTGTGGTGCGCGCAAGGCGCGTGATCCGTGGCCGGAGCGGGATCTGGCGGTGTTGGCGTTGGCGTTGCTGACGGGGATGCGGTCGGCGGAGATGTTGTCGTTGCGGGTGGATTCGGTGGGGGGTCGTGTCGGGGAGCGGCGTATCCGGGTGGTGGGCAAGGGTGGGGGTGAGCGTTCGCTGCCCATCGAGGTGCCGTTGGAGGTGTTGTTGGAGGCGTATCTGGAGTCGCGGCGGGTGCGGTTCGGTGTGGTGCGTGGGTCGGATGCGTTGTTGGTGGACAGCCGGGGGCAGGGGTTGCGTCGGGGTGGGCTCCAGTACCTGGTGAAGCAGTGCTACAAGCACGCGGGGGTCAACGACCGGGTGGCGCGGGGGACGCTGGTGCACGCCCTGCGGCACACGTTCGCGACCCGGTTGGCGGAGGACGGGGCGTCGGTCACCGAGATCATGCGTTTGCTGGGGCATGCGTCGTTGTCGTCGTCGCAGGCCTATATCCAGGTGACGGATCGGGCGCAGCGGGAGGCGGCGGGGTCCAACCGCACCTATGGGGTGTTGCGTCGGCTGGGTGGCGGTGAGGCGGTGGGGTGAGTGCGGGTGTGGGGTGGGGTGCGCGTGGGGGTGGCTACGCTGTGGGCGTGAACCAGTCGACTTTCGTTGTGTCTACCGTGAACGTCAACGGCCTGCGGGCTGCCGCCAAGAAGGACCCGGGTTTTGTGTCCTGGTTGTCGGCGACCGAGGCTGACGTGGTGTGTGTGCAGGAGACCCGGGCCGAGGCCGATCAGCTGCCGCAGGAGGTGATCGCGCCGCAGGGGTGGCATGTGGTGTTGGCTCCGGCGGCGGCCAAGGGCCGGGCGGGGGTGGCGGTGTATTCGCGTGCTGAGCCCGACGCGGTGCGGATCGGGTTCGGTGAGGCCGAGTTCGACGATGCGGGCCGGTATGTGGAGGTGGATCTGGGGGCGGTGACGGTGGCCAGTCTGTATCTGCCCTCGGGTGAGACCGGTACCCCGCGTCAGGAGGAGAAGGAGCGTTTCATGGAGGCGTTCTTGGCCTACCTGGTGCGTCGGCGCAAGGAGGTGGAGGACCAGGGGCGGGATCTGGTGGTGTGCGGTGACTGGAACATCGCGCACACCGAGGCGGATCTGAAGAACTGGCGCGGTAACAGGAAGAGTGCGGGGTTCTTGCCCGAGGAGCGGGCGTGGATGGGGCGGGTCTTGGACGAGGTCGGGTATGTGGACGTGGTGCGGGCGCTGTACCCGGACCAGAAGGGCCCGTACTCGTGGTGGTCCTACCGGGGGCGGGCGTTCGACAATGACACGGGGTGGCGTATCGATTACCAGGTGTGTACGCCGGGGTTGGCGGTGCGGGCGGCCTCGGCCCGGGTGGAGCGGGCCTCGGAGCACGCGGCGCGTTGGTCGGACCATGCGCCCGTGACCGTGCGGTACCGGGCGTAGGGAAGGGGACGGGTCATGGGTGTGCCGATTGTTCTGGTGCATGGGTTGCGGTTGTCGGGGAGTATGTGGCGTCCCCAGGTGGAGTTGTTGGAGGGGCAGGAGCGTCGGGTGGTGACCCCGGATCTTCCTGGGCACGGGTCGCGTCGGGGTGAGGCGTTCTCGCTGGGGCGTGCGGTGGACACCGTGTTGGAGGCGATCGACGGTGTGGGGGGTCGTGCGCTGCTGGTGGGGTTGAGTTTGGGCGGGTTCGTGTCGATCGCGGCGGCGGGTGCGGCGCCGGGGCGTGTGGCGGGGTTGGTGGCGGCGAGTTGCACGGCCAAGCCGGCGCAGACGTTGGCGCAGGTGTATCGGATTCCGTCGTTGTTGATGGACCGGTTGCCGGACAAGGGGGCGACGATCAATGAGCGGTTCCACCGGTTGACGTTGCGTGATGGTGCGGCGGAGGCGGTGTTGGACGGCGGTTTGGCGGTGGAGGCGGCCACGGCGGTGATCGACGCGGTGGCGGAGATGGATGCGTTGTCGGCGTTGTCGGCGTATCCGGGTCCGGTGTGGTTGATCAACGGGGCGCGGGACCATTTCCGTATCCATGAGAAGCAGTTCTTCGACGCGTGTGTGGACGGTCGGTTGGTGAACGTGCCGCGGGCGGGTCACATGGTGAGTCTGGACCAGCCGGTGAACTTCTCGCGGATCGTGGCCGATGCGGCTGATGTGGTGGGGGTGCGTGAGCGGCGTGCTCTGCCCGAGGGTGGGGAGCCGCGTGCGGTGGAGGCCGACGGGTCCTGAGCGCTGGTGTGGGGGCGGGCCGGTGGGCCCGCCCCTTCGGTGTGTGTGGGGTCAGGGGCTGTCGGAGGGGTGGGGTTCGGTCTGTTCGTGGGGTGCGGGGCGTTGCTGGGGTGGGCGGTGGGGGTGGGGGTTGTGGCCGGGTAGGACGGGCAGGCGGAAGTAGATCATGGGGTTGTGGTGGCCGGTGCAGACGGGTTCGTCCAGGTCGAGTTCGCGTTTGAGGTCGCGCAGGGCCTGGTGGGTGTGGGGTGCGCGGGCTTGGGAGGCGGTGAAGAAGGGGGTGGTGTTGGTGGCGAGCCATTTGAGGACGACGGCGCCTTCGGTGAAGGGCAGGGCGTGGCGTTGGTGGAAGACGTCGTGGATGCTGACGGGGATGTGGGCGGGCAGCGCGGGGAGCAGGTGGTGCAGGTACCAGCGGGCGAACCAGCCGTTGTGGGCGGCGTCGATGAACAGGTAGTCGGTGGCGGAGGGGATGTGGGCGATCTTGGCGCGTACGTCGCCCTTGGTGAAGGTCCACCGGTTCTGGGCCAGGTGTGGGGGGACGTGCTGGGGGGCGTGGTCGATGATGTCGAAGGAGTAGAGGTGGCCGGTGCCGTTGTCGCGTAGGGCGGACAGGATCCAGGTGGTGGACCACCCGTAGTAGGTGCCGATCTCGACGGTGTGGGCGGGGGTGTGTTCGCGTAGGAGCAGGTAGGTGATCTCGGCTTCGATGTCGTCGAGTTGGGGGGTCATGGTGGGTTCGGCGGCCCGGTGGTGGGCTCGCATCTGGTCGCGTACGCGTGCGAGGTCGTCGCGGTGGGTGCGGTAGAGGTCGCTGATGTGGTCGATGTCGATCGCTGACGCGGTTGGCATATTCCCCCCGTGGCTGTCGCGTCCGGTGCCGTGTGCGAGCTGAACGTAGCAGTATTGTCACTGTGTGTTTGCGCGGTGGTGGGTGTGTCGTGGTATCGGGGTGGGTGCGGTGGGGGTCAGCGGCCGGTGTGGGGGGCGAGGAGGATGACGACGGGATTGGGGGGTCGACCCCCGGTTGCGGTGGTGTTTCGGTGGCGGGGCCGGTTTGCCCGGCTCGCGGCCCCCGCGTTCGTGGCCGTGCCGGATGAGTGCCTCTCCGGCGGCCAGGTCGCCGCTCCCGTGTTCGGGATCCGGTGGCCCCCGGGTCCGTCAGGCGGCACGCGGGTCGTGCCCGGCCTCCACGAGGCCGGGCACGATGGGCAGGACGGCGGTTCCTAACGTGCTCCGGTGGCGTGGACCGGTCGGCTCGCCCCGCGGTAGGTCAGCTTGCGCAGCAGGACCTCCGCGGGTCCGCGTCTGCCCGCCCGGTCGAGCAGGTACGCCCCGACCACGGTCAGCAGCCAGGTGCCCGCGGCCACCAGCACCGCCGACCAGCTGGACAGGTGCACCCCGAGTCCGAGCCCCCAGGCCGCCAGGAAGGGTGCGAAGACCACCGACTGGGCGATATAGCCGCTCAGGGACCGTCGTCCGAGGGAGACCAGTCCCCGGATCGGAAGGGACCAGTTCGTTCCCCGGGTGGTGGTGATCCGGTGCGCGAGGAGGCCGAAGAGCGCGGCGTATCCCACCCCGGTGAAGATCCCGGTGTAGAAGTGCACCGCGGCGACCGCGGGGGCAAAGGTGGGGTCGAGGACGCCCACGTGCTGGAGGCCGAGCACCGCTCCGGCGATCCAGCCGACGCAGATGCCCAAGGCGGCGACCCTGCGCAGCAACGGCAGGTGGTGTGCGGGCTCCTCCAGGATCCGGTGCCGTGCCGCGAGCACACCGATCAGGAACACGGTCGGCAGGGCGAGGGTGGCCAGGCCCGAGACCAGTCCGAAGACCCAGGTGGGGAAGCGGATGGCGGCGGAGAGCAGGTAGCCGGTCTCGGCGATGCTGGCCTTTTGTATGTCGGCCGCCGCGGCAGCGGCCGTGGGGTTGGGGGCCAAGAGTGCGCCGAGCACCGAGACGGCGCACAGCAGTGCGCCCAGGGCCAGCAGGACGGACAGCCAGATCTTGAGGGTGCGGTCGCTGCGGTGGAAGAACAGCGGGACCATGAGGAGCCCGATCAGGCCGTAGGTGCCCAGGATGTCGCCCTGCCACAGCAGGAGGGCGTGCACCGCTCCGAAGGCGAGCATCCACAGGTGTCGGGTGCGCAGCAGCCCACGGGCCTGCTTCGGGCTCGTTGCGCGTGCCATCTGCCGGGTGTACGTCTGTCCGATGCCGTAGGCGAAGAGGAACCCGAACATGGTGTGCGTGCGGGCGTCCACCACGATCAGGGTCAGGACCTGCGCGATCTTGTCCGCGAGGTTGCCGTGGGCGGGGTGCAGCATGGCGGAGCCGGTGGGGGCGTCGTAGATGAACCACGGGACGTGGGCGAGCGCGATCAGCAGCAGCATCATGCCGCGGGCCAGGTCCGGGGCCAGGACGCGTTCGGTGACCGGGGTCGAACGCACCGGGGGCCCGGTGTCGGCGGTGGAGGGTGGGCCCTGGGTGCGGTGGGTCGTCATGCTGGTGGGCTCCCGGCTGTCTTGGTGGTGATCGGTGGGGTCGGGCCGCGCGGTCGGTGGTGGCCACACGTGGGCCGCGCGGACTCCGTCCGAGGCCATGACGCCACCGTCCTGCATCGGCGCCGTCCTTGGGCAGTGGGACCGCATCACCGTTGTCCCGTGACTTTTGCACGGGTCGACCCATGACGCGGTGTCACTGGTGCAGGCGCCGGGAGGGCCCGCGTGTTGGACGGTCTGACCGCTGAGGGGTGGGCGGGCAGGGGTGCGGCTAGGGCGTGTTCCGTGGATGCTTTCGGTTGATTCGGCGCTTGCGCCGATCGCCGCGAGCGGCCTCCAGGCAATCTCTCGCAAGACGAGTAGCGCAGGTCAGCCCGGGTCTGGCTGTCCAAGCGTGGTCGGCGCAGCGAGAGGCAGCCTGGCGGTTGCGAGCCCGGAATGATCCGCGGAACACGGCCTAGGTCCTGTGGTGATCCTTCTCGCCGCCGGTGCCCGGGCGGATGAGGCCGGAGTCGTAGGCGGCGATGACGGCCTGGGTGCGGTCGCGGGCGCCGAGTTTGGCCAGGACGTGGGAGACGTGTGTCTTGACGGTCTGGGTGCCCAGGTACAGGCGGTTGGCGATCTCGGCGTTGCTCAGGCCCTGCGCCATGAGGGTGAGGGTTTGGGACTCGCGTTCGGTGAGGGTGGCCACGGCGCGTGCGGCGGGGGTGGACTGGGCGGGTCGGGTGGCGGCCAGGTGGCGCAGGGCGGTGGGAAAGAGCAGGGTCTGGCCGCGGTGGGCGATGCGTAGGGCGGCGAGGATGTCCTCGGGCGGGGTGCGTTTGAGCAGGAACCCGACGGCGCCGGCGCGCAGGGCGCCCCACACGTAGTCGTCGTTGTCGAAGGTGGTCAGGACGATGATGCGGGGCGGGTCGGTCAGGGTGGTGTGCAGGGTGCGGGTGGCCTGGATGCCGTCCAGGTGGGGCATGCGCACGTCCATGAGGACCACGTCGGGGCGGGTGCGGCGGACCAGGTCGGGGACGTCGGCGCCGTCGGCGGCCTGTCCGGTGACCTCCATGTCGGGTTCGGCGTTGATGAGGGCGGCCAGTCCGGTGCGGATGAGGGCTTCGTCGTCGACCAGGGCGATACCGATCACGGGTGTTCTTTCCATGTCAGGTGCAGGGTGAGCTGCCAGGTGTGTTCGTGGGGGCGGGCGGTGAGGGTGCCGCCGAGCAGGTGGGCGCGTTCGCGCATGCCGGTGATGCCGCGTCCGCCGGTGCGGCGGCGTGGGGTGCGGGTGGGGGGCAGGGGGTTGGTGAGGGTCAGGGTGAGGTTGGTGGGGGTGGTGTCCAGGTGCAGGGTCAGGGGTTGGCCGGGGGCGTGGCGTAGGGCGTTGGTGAGGGCTTCTTGGCTGATGCGGTAGGTCTCGCGGGAGAGGAGTGCGGGTACGCGGGTGGGGTCGCCGGTGATGTGGCAGGTGAGGTCGGTGCCGGTGTGCTGGGTGGCGTGGGCCAGGTGTGGCAGGTGGGTGAGGTCGGGGGGTGTGGTGCGGGGTGTGGGGGTGTCCTCGCGCAGCAGGCCCAGGGCGTGGTCGAGGTCGGCGGTGGCGGTGCGGGCCTGGTCGGCGATGTGGGTGAGGGCTTGGCGGGCGAAGGCGGGGTCGGT
This sequence comes from Nocardiopsis sp. NPDC058631, assembly GCF_042716955.1. Taxonomy (NCBI): domain Bacteria; kingdom Bacillati; phylum Actinomycetota; class Actinomycetes; order Streptosporangiales; family Nocardiopsidaceae; genus Nocardiopsis; species Nocardiopsis sp. NPDC058631. The sequence goes on from NZ_JBHXQY010000003.1 coordinate 131,386, forward strand.
GTCGAGCAGGCGGGCGGCGGTGGCGGCCTGGAGGGTGACCACGGACAGGGCGTGGCCGAGGGAGTCGTGGAGTTCGCGGGCCAGGCGGTTGCGTTCGGCGAGGGTGTGGGCGTGGGCTTGGGCGGCGGCCAGGCGTTCGGTGGGTGAGGGGCCCAGGAGGCGGGGTGCGGCCAGGGCGAGCAGGTGGCCGGCCAGGGCGAGGGTGTAGAGCAGGGCGGCGAGCAGGAGCAGGCCCAGGAGGGGGCCCATCAGGCGTTGGGTGCGGGTGAGGGGGCCTTGGGCGGTGAAGGTGAAGGTGAGGGGGCCTTGGGCGGTGCTGTGGGGGCCGGGGGCCAGGGGGGCTGTGGCCAGGAGGGCGGCTTCGGTGAGGGCGGTCATGGTGAGCAGGCACACGGCTAGGCCCAAGAACATGTGCAGGCACAGGAAGGCGCTGGTGCGGGCGGTGCTGCGCCAGGTGGCGGCGGGGGCGGGCTGTTGGGTGAGGGGGCCGCGCAGCAGGGCGCGGGCGAGGTGGAGCTGGGCGTTGCGCATGCCGGGCAGGTGGGCGGTGGCGGCGATCCCGGCCAGGGTCAGTGCGGTGGCCAGGGCCAGGGTGGTCGGGCTGGGGTTCTGTGTGGGGTCGCTTGTGTGGCCGCTTTGGGCGATGAGGGTGGTCAGGACAAGGGCGGCCGTGGCGTAGGGGGTCAGGAGTGCACCGCCGATGACGAGGTGGGCCCAGCGGCGGTAGGTGTGGGGGCTGGTGAGTGGGCGTAGGAGCGGGGTGAGGTGGCGCACGTGGGTGATGGTGGCACAGGTGGGTGGGGGTGCGCCTCCCTCTGGGGGGTGAGGGGTGCTGGGGTGCGGGGGCGGGCCGGGTGTGTGGTGTTGTGCGCCCCACATTCATGGGGTCATGGGGTGTGTGGGGTGGGGGTGGTGCACGTTCTGGGGTGTGTGAGCTTTTAGTGTTGGGTTGGTGACGAGCAGTGTGACGCCGCCTGATGGTGCGGCCAAGGAGACAGGGACCCAGGGCGTGGGGTTGGCGCACTCGCTGCGGCGGCGCCACATGGCGCTGATCGCGATCGGCGGGTCGGTGGGGGCGGGGTTGTTCATCGGTTCGGGTTCGGTCATCCAGATGGCGGGGCCGGCCGCGGTGGTCTCGTACGTGCTGGCCGGTGCGCTGGTGTTTTTCACCCTGCGTGCGCTGGGTGAGATGGTGGTGGCGGTTCCCGCGGGGGGTTCGTTCTCCGACTACGCCCGGTTGGCGTTCGGCCCCTGGGCGGGGTTCACGATCGGCTGGGTGTACTGGTGGATGTACGCGGTGCTGGTGGCCGCGGAGGCGGTGGCCGGTGCGGCGATTGTGGGCCAGTGGGTGCCGGGGGTGCCCGGTTGGTTGCTGGCGTTGCTGGTGTTGTTGTCGATGACGGTCGCCAATCTGGTGTCGGTGCGTTTCTTCGCGGAGACCGAGTCGTTTTTCTCTCTGGTCAAGGTGGCCACGATCGTGGCGTTCCTGTTGATCGGCGGGTTGTGGGCCCTGGGGTTGTGGAGTGGGTCGCCGGGGTCGGGGGTGGCCAACCTGTGGGAGCACGGCGGTTTCGCCCCCCAGGGGTGGGTGGCGGTGCTGGCGGCCACGGTCGTGGTGCTGTTCGCGTTCGGTGGGGTGGAGATCATCACCGTGGCGGCGGGTGAGAGTGCCGAGCCGGAGCGGGGTGTGGCCTCGGCGGTGACGAACGTGCTGTGGCGGATCGGGTTGTTCTATGTGGCCTCGATCGTGGTCGTGGTGATGGTCCTGCCCTGGGACGCGGTGGACCCGGAGTTGAGCCCGTTCGTGGCGGTGATGGAGCGCGTGGGTGTGCCGGGTGCGGCGTTGATCATGGAGGTGGTGGTCTTCATCGCGGTGCTGAGTGTGCTGAACGCGGCGATGTACACCTCGTCGCGGATGCTGTTCACGCTGACGCGGCAGGGGGATGCCCCGCGTGTGCTCCGGGGTGTGAACCGGCGGGGTGTGCCGGTGCGGGCGATCCTGTTGGGCACGGTGGTGGGGTATGCGGCTGCGGTGGCCGACTACGTGTGGCCGGGGCGGGTGTTCCCGTTCCTGGTGGCGTCGATCGGTGCGATCCTGCTGATCCTGTTCGTGACGATCTGCGCCTCCCAGTTGGTGTTGGGTGGGCGGGTGCGCCGTCGTGAGCCGCAGCGGCTGTCGTTGCGGATGTGGGCGTTTCCGTATTTGACGTGGGTGGTGTTGGCGGGCCTGTTGATGATCTTCGCGGCGATGGTGGTCATCCCCGACCAGCGTCAGGCGCTGTGGGCGTCGGTGGGTTCGGTGGTGGTGGCGCTGGTGGCGTACGCGTTCCGGCGCCGGTGGGGGTCGGCCCCCTCGGACCGGGTGCTGGAGTTGGCGGACCGGCCCGGTGCGCAGGGGCTCAGGCGCGACCCCGCGGCCCCCTGACGCGGGCCCGGGCCCGGGTGTGTGCGGGTCCGGTGGGGTTGGGCCTTGGGGAGGCAGGCGTCGCCCCCGGCGGGGGCGACGCCGTTTGCGGCCGCGCCGCGGGAGGGGCGTGGGCGTTGCCCCTCCCCCGGTGTGCGGGATGGCCGGTTCCCCTTTCAGCGGCCGATCCGGTCCAGTTCGGCGAGGTCGGTGTCGGAGAGCGCCAGGCCGGCCCCGGCGGCGTTCTCGCGCAGGTGGGCGGCAGAGGAGGTGCCGGGGATCAGCAGGATGTTCGGTGACCGCTGTAGGAGCCAGGCCAGGGCGACGGACATCGGTGTGGCCTCCGAGCGGGCGGCGACGGCCGTGAGCGCCGCGGACTGCAGCGGGTTGAAGCCGCCGAGTGGGAAGAAGGGCACGTAGGCGATGCCCTGGGCGGCGAGCTGGTCGATCAGCGCGTCGTCGTGGCGGTGGGCGAGGTTGTACATGTTCTGTACGCACACGATCGGCGCGATCGTCTGGGCCTGGGCGACCTGGTCCGCGGTCGCGTTGCTCACTCCCAGGTGCCGGATCAGGCCCTCCTGCTGGAGTTGGACGAGCGTCTCGAAGGGTGCGGCGAGTGAGCCGGGTCGGGGGCCCGTCGCGTCGCCGAGCCGCAGGTTGACCAGGTCGAGTGTTTGCAGGCCGAGCGAGCGGAGATTGTCGTGGACGGCGCGGCGCAGGTCGTCGGGTTCGCGGGCCGGGGGCCAGCCGCCGTGCTGGTCGCGTGTGGCGCCGACCTTGGTCACGATGTGCAGCTCGTCGGGGTAGGGGTGCAGCGCCTGGGCGATCAGCTGGTTGGTGAGGTGCGGCCCGTAGGCGTCGCTGGTGTCGATGTGGGTGATGCCGAGGTCGAGGGCCTGGCGGAGCACCGCGAGCGCGCCGGCGTGGTCGGCGGGCGGTCCCATGACCCCGGGGCCGGCGAGTTGCATGGCGCCGTAGCCGAACCGGGTGAGGGTCAGGTCGCCCAGGGTGAGGGTGCCGCCGGGGAGCGCGGTGGGGTGGGTGCTCATGTTCGTGTCTTTCTTCGTGGTTGGTCGTGCTCTGCGGGTGGTGCCTGAGGGCTCCTTGCTTCAGTATGGGAAGGCAGCTTCCCGAGGGGAAGTGGGCACTTGGGAGTGCGTAAGGCACGCACGGGTGGGGGGAGAAGTCGGTGGCGACGAGGACGGCGGCCCAGCACAGGGCGCGGAGCAAGGCCGAGTACGACGCTTTTTTGGCGGGGTGTCCCAGCCGTAAGCTGCTTGATCGGATCTCCGACAAGTGGGTCACGCTGGTTCTGTGCGCGCTGGGCGGCGGTGCGCACCAGCCGGGTGGGGAGGCCTTGGCCGGGCCGCGGCCGATGCGCTACTCGGAGCTGTCCCGGCGGTTGGCCGGGGTGAGCCAGAAGATGCTCACCCAGACGCTGCGCTCCTTGGAGCGTGACGGTCTGCTCACCCGGACGGTGACGCCGACCGTGCCCGTCACGGTCACCTACGAGCTGACCGATCTTGGTCTGTCCCTGCACCGGGCGGTGCGCGTCATCAAGGACTGGGCCCAGACGTACATGGACGAGGTGCTCGTCCACCGTGAGGTGTACGACGCCCGGGACGCCTGACCCGCGGGATTGTCGTATCTGCCCCCTGTGAGCGTCGCCGTCCCTGTCCGGGCGGGTCGCACGTGACCACGGGTGTCCGGGATGCGGCCGGTTGTACTTTTTGGTGCCGAACTCGGTTTTTGTCGCTAGGGTGCTGCGCAACCCCTGAGAGGAGCACCCCCGTGCGACACTTCGTCGGCTTCCTGTCCGGTCTGATTTTGGGCCCTGTGCTGGTCCTGGTGTGCGGGTGGGCGTTCGCCCACCTGCGCGGTCTGCACACGGCAGGTCTGGGAGCCCTCCAGGGCTCCGGGCCGGTGGCGGTCGCGGGCCTGGTCGGCGTAGGTGTCCTGGTGGCCCTGCTCGCGGTCCCCCCGCGGCTGACACCGATGCTGCCCTTCGGTGCGGCGCTGGTCGTGAGCGGGTTGACCGGCCTGGCGCTGTTGCGGATGCACCTGCTGGAGCGGCTGCCCCAGGTGCCCGGGACCGAGGGCGCCCTGGCCCTGCTCCCGCTGGGCGTGTTCGTCCCGCTCGCGCTCGTGCTGTTCGCCCCGCTGTTCGTGGGCGGGCGGTGGCGCCGCCAGGACGAGGGCGCCTCCGAGGCGGATGTGTACTTCGACGGGCTCTACGAGGAGGACGACGACAAGGGCCGTCCTGTGAGTGCGGCCGCTCCCTCGGGCCCCCACGCGCCCCGGCACCGTGCCTAGGGCCTTGCCCCGCCCGCCCTCGGGGCGGGCGGGGCAGGGCGGCGGTGGCTCCCGTGCTCCGGTGGTTTGCCGGGGAGCTCGTGTGCGGGGTTCAGCGCCAGGTGGGTCCCCAGTTGGCGCTCTTGGACACCCCCGGCGGCAGGGGCGGTAGGAACCCGGTGCCGGGCGTGTCGGTCCGCGGCGGTGTGTCGGATCGAGGCGGTGTGTCGGCGCGTTCGGGCCGGGGCGGGGGCGGGGGGGCCGCCGGCGGTTCGGGGCTGGAGGGCCGCGCCGTGCTCTGGGGGGCCGGGGCGGGCGGCACCGGGACGGGTTCGGTCCAGGGGGCGGAGACGGGCGCGGACACGGGCGCGGGCGCGGGTTCCGGTACGGGCTCGGGGGCCTCCTCGGCCAGGAAACCGCGTACGCGGCCGGGTTCGGGTTCCTCCACCGCCAGGACGGGTTCGGGGATGGGCGGGTGGTCGCCCTCGTCGTCGCTGGGGATGGCGGGTTCGGCCGGGGCGACGCGCTTCCACCACAGGTCGGCCTCCTCCCGGGGCAGCTCCGACTCCACCTCCAACCAGCCGCGGACCTGGGGGTGGCGCCGTGCGGCGTTCCAGGAGCGGGGGTAGGGCTGCTCGTCCAGGACCAGGACGGGTTCGCCGTCGACGGTGGGGATCTCCGCGGGCACGCCCTCGTTCCAGACCCAGGTGCCGTCGTGGGCGACCAGGTTCCACCAGCCGCGCACGGTCTGGGCGGCGGGGTCGGAGGCGCGGTCGCGGAAGGCGGCGACCCAGCGCGGGTCGGGTGCGTCCCCGGCCAGGCCGCGGCCGCCGGGGCCGACGAGGGCGTCGGCAAGCAGGGTGTGGAGTTGGAAGTTGTCGCCGATGCCGTCGTAGAGGACGCGGAAGACGCGTTGGGAGTGGCGGTCCATGACCAGGGCGCTGGTGGCCTCGGCCATGCGCAGCAGGGCGCGGACCTCGTCGAACTCGGTGAGCAGGTCGCTGAGCTGGTTGGCGATGGCGACGAGTTCGGCGTGCAGGGAGGGGTTGCGGCGTACCAGGGAGCGGATGGTGGGTTCGCCGAGCATGGTGCGTACGGCCAGGCCGTGGCGGCGGATGGTCCACCAGCACATGGTGGCGTTGGGGGCGTCGGGGCCGAGTTCGGTGGCCACGCGTGCCTCGGCGTCGGCGGTGACGGAGTCGGGGTCGGGCGGGGGTCCGCCGCCGGTGCGTTCCCAGGCGCGTGCGAAGACGATGGCGCCCTTGCCCATGGTGCGCAGGCGGTTGAGGACTTCGGGTCCGGTGGGGCCGGGGTCGGTGCCCATCTCGACGAGGGCTCCGGCGACCACGGACAGGTCGGCGATGATGCCGGGGGCGGCGTGGTCTCCGGAGAGCAGGGGGGCGAGTGCCTCCAGGGCGAGTTCGCGCTCGGAGGCGGGGATCTGGGAGGCGAGTACGTAGACCGAGTGCACTGCCGGAGGGAAGTGGCGGGGGTCCGTGGCGACTGAGGCGTCGATCAGTTGCTGGAACGCCCTGCGAAACTCGTCGACCATGGGTCCGTCCCCTTTCTTACGCAACCAACCTAATGTCTCATCAGGGAAGGATCGCACTTTGGTGGGTGATTTCGTCTGTTACTGGTGGGTTTTTTGATGGTGTGAGATGACGGGGATCACGGGCCCCCGCCAGGGGTCACAGTCCCAGGCGGGTGACCGCATTGTCCTCCAACGGGTTGGCGGTACGGATGTAGTCGTGCACGGTGCGCGGGTTGGTCCACCGGCCCTGGCGCATGATCTCGCGGTCGGTGGCACCGCCCAGGGCGGCCTGGGTGGCGAACCCCGCCCGCAGGGAGTGCCCGCCGAAGTCGTCGGGGTCCAGCCCGGCCCGCTGGGCGTAGCGTTTGACCACCTCCCCCACCGCCCGCCCCGACATCGGCCGCTCCCCCACCCGGCCGTGCTGGGTGACGGCGGGCAGCAGCGGGCGCTCGGACCCGTCGGCCAGGGCGGTGCCCCGCCAGCCCTGGCACCGGTGCGCGGGCGAGGTGACCGCGAGGGCCCCCTCCACCAGGGCGCGCACCGCCGGCGGGCCGCCGTCGCGGTGGGCCTCCAGCACCTGGGACCAGTCGGCCAGCGCGCACACCGGGCAGGTGTGGCGGTGGCGGCCCCGGGGCAGCGCCACGACCTGGCCGTGGCGGCCCTCCTGGTCGGTCTTGGTCGAACCCAACCGCACCACCAGGGCCGGGATGCCCGAGGAGGCGTCGGTGCGCACCGCCACGTCGTCGAAGGTGAGCGAGGCCAGCTCGGTGCGGCGCAGCGCCCCGGCGAACCCGGTCAGCAGCAGCACCGTGTCCCGGCGCCGGGACACACCACCGGGGAAGCCGTCGGCGGGGCGCACCGCGAGCAGGGCCTCCAGCGTGGAGAGGACCACGGGGTCCTTGCGTCGCGGACGGCTCTTGCGGGTGCGGCGGATACCGCGCAGCGTCATCCGCACGACCTCGGCGCGGGTGGGTGTGTCCAGGCCGTGGGCGCCGTGGACGGCGGCGATGGCCGCCGAGCGCCGTTCGATGCTGGAGGGTGCCAGCGCCCATCCGGAGCCGTCTTCGGTGCGTGCCTGGGCGCAGGCGGCCAGGTAGACGGCCACGTCGACCGGGTCGGCCGGGAGCGACTGGCGGTGTTCGGCCAGGCACCAGGCGGTGAAGGAGGTCCAGTCGGTGCGGTAGGCGCGCAGGGTGTTGGGCGACTGGGCGCTGGCCAGGTACCGGCCCAGGGCCTGGGCCTGCTCGGCGTCGAAGCGCTCGCGGACCCGGGCCAGGGCGCGGGTGTCCACCAGGACGCTGTGCGTGACCCGGTCCAGGTGGGCGCGCACGGTCGGGGGCAGGGCGACCTCGGCGGTCGGTTCGGGCTGGTCGTCGAAGGGGTGGGGTGTGTTCACGGTTATCCATGATGGCCCAGGCGCGGGTGTGGGGGCACCGCGGCGCACGGCGGCGTGAGGGTGGGGGCTCGTGTGCTGTGGGGCGCGGTCAGCGCCGCGGGGCGGGCCCCGCCCGCGGGGGCGCTGCGTCGGCGGCCACGGCTCAGCCGCCGAAGTGGGTGCGCAGGGCGTCCCACAGTTCGGCGGGCGGCATGACCCACAGCAGGGGGACGGCCGAGACGACCAGGGCGGTGGTGAACCCGATCGCGGCGACCTTGCGGCGCAGCGCCAGGGCGGTGAGGGCGCCGCCCGCGGGGACGGCCAGGGCCAGGACCAGGACCCACACCAGTGCGTTGCCGACCGGGTCCATCAGGTCCTGGGGCAGCGGTGCGGTGGGGTCCTGCACGGTCAGGGCGGCGTTTTGCAGGTCCATGGCCACGAACAGCAGGTTCGCCAGGGCCAGGAAGGTGCCCAGGATCCACACCAGGGTCAGGGCCACCCACAGCAGGGTGATCCTGCGGTCGGGCGGGTCGGCGAGGACCACCGGGGTGCGGCTGATCCGGGCCCGGGTGTGCGCCGGCGCCTGGTCGGCGTCCCCTTCGGCGCCCGCTGCGGTGGCGGGGGTGGTGTCGGGGCGCTGGGCCTTGCGGCGTTTGCGTTTCTTGGGTGACACGCGCCTGTCCTTGGTGGGGTGGTTCGCTGGTCGCCGCACGGGCCCGGGGTCGTCGCGGGCGCGGCCGGGAAGGTGGAGCCTACCCGCCCAGGGGGATCAGGTGGATGGCCAACACGAACACCACGGGCCACACGAGCAGGGCCAGCGCCCACAGGGCGGCTCTGCGGTCCCCGGCGACGGTGGCGACCGCGGCGGCCAGGAGGGGGATGCCCACGGCGGCGCCGAAGGCGAGGGTGAACCACTCGGCGGCCGAACCGGTGTGGGAGTGGGCGTCCACACCCATCAGGTATCCCGCGGGCCCCAACACCAGGGCGATCAGGGCGAGGATGAGGACGACGACACGGATGCCGGTGGGGTGGCTGGTGTTGCGGCCACCGCCGGGGGTGGAGGGACGGTCAGACACGGGGGCCGTGGTGCCTTTCGAGAACGGGGTGGCGGGCCAGGGCGTCGACGGATGGGGCCATGCCCGGGCCCGGGGGCGCGGGGTGGGTCGGTCCGTCGCAGGCGGCCCGCATCCGCCCTGGCGCGGGCTGGCACGCCGGGTCGGGTGCGGTGCTGTGTAAAACGTACTCCACCTGGGGGGTGTCCGAAACCTGTGGGCCGCCCGTCAGGGTGTGGTGTTCCAGGGGCGGGCGCTCTCGACCAGACCGGTGAAGGAGGCGAGCAGGCGCAGTTCGTCGATGCTGCGCGGGGCGCTGGTGAGCAGGTCGGGTGAGTGGACCACGGCGGCCAGGAGCTGGGCGCGGGACAGGGCGACGTTGAGGCGGTTGCGGTCCAGGACGAACGCGGTGCCGCGGCTGGTCTGGGCGGCGTTGGAGGTGGCCATCGAGCAGATGACGGCGGCGGCCTCCTGACCCTGGAAGCGGTCGACGGTGCCCACCCGCACACCCTGCAGGGCGGGTTCGGTGCGGGCGGCGGCGGTCAGGGCGCGGCGCAGGGCGCGCACCTGGAGGTTGTAGGGGGCCACCACGAGGATGTCGTGGCCGGTCAGGGGGCGCGGTGCCTGGTCGTGGCCGGGGGTGAGTTTGTCCTGGACCAGGCGTGTGGCGATCGCGACGACGGCCTCGACCTCCTCGGGGCTGTGGGTGGTGCGGCCGTGGTGGGTGACGGGGTGGGTGTAGACGCCCGGGGTGAGGGTGGACAGGGCGCGTTCGGTGGTGGCGGGGTGGGCGTGCAGGCGGCCCTGGTAGGACAGGGCCGAGACGGCGGCGCACACGTGGGGGTGCATGCGGCGGGTCTGGTCCAGGAAGTAGCCGCGGGTGGGGTCGATGATCTGGCGTGCGGCCATCAGGTGTTGCAGGGCGGAGGCGTCGGCTCCCTCGCCGTGGGTGCCCTGGACGACCTGGGGCAGCTGCTGGGGGTCGCCGAGCAGGACGAGGTTGTGGGCGGCGGCGGACACGGCCAGGGTGTCGGCCAGGGCGAACTGTCCGGCTTCGTCGATGATGAGCACGTCCAGGGGGTCGGCGATCATCGCGGCGTTGGACAGGGCCCAGGCGGTGCCGCCGATCAGGACGGGCTGGTTGTCGGCGGTGCGTTTGGCGCGCCAGCCCATGAGGGCCTGGGGGCTGGTGGGCTGGTCCCAGGGCAGGTCGGGGTCGACTGCGTCCTTGCCGCGGCCTTTGGCGCGTTTGGCGGCGGCCAGGGTGACGCCGGCCCCTTCGGCGGCGCGCAGGGCGGCGCCCATGACGTTCTCGACGGCTTTGTGGCTGGTGGAGCACACGCCCACGTTGCGGCCCTGGCGGGCCAGGTGGGTGATGAGCTGGGCGGCGAGGTAGGTCTTTCCTGCGCCGGGTGGGCCCTGCACGGCCAGGTAGGAGCCGTCCAGGCGGTCCACGGCGGCAATGGTGGCGGCGATGAGGTCGCCCCCGTGCTCGGCCGGGTCGGGCAGGGGGCCGGGGGTGCGCAGGCGGGGAGGGACGCGGCGCAGCACGTCCAGGCCGGGGTGGTGGGGCCAGGCGGGCAGGGAGGTGACGGCGGTGCGGGCGACCGACTCCAGGGCGCCGTCCTTGGGTTGGGGGTTGACCGGTGAGCCGGGCAGGACCGCCACGGGTGGGCGGGAGTGGGTGCTGTCGGGGTCGCTGGTCTCGGTGATGGTGAGTGTGTCGGCGTCGGCGTCGGCGATCGTGGCCGGGGTGGCGGTGGCGGGCTGTCCCGGGGCGCCGGGGTAGAGCAGGTGCACGTCCTGGCCGGTGGTGAAGGGGTGGGGGTGGGCGGTGTCCAGGCGCATGGACAGCTCGCGGCGTGCCTTGCGCTGGCGGCCGGTGGGTGGGGCCCACTCCCCCGTGTGGACCTGCCAGGGGACGGCGCAGTCGGTGTCGGCCTCCAGGTCGGTCAGGGGTGCGCTGGTGCGGCGGTAGTGCTCGCGCCAGGGCGGGAGGTTCTCGCGCTGGTAGTAGCCGACCAGGGCTGCCAGGGAGGCGCGGGTGTGGTCCTCCTCGCGGCGCTCGGCGGGGGTGGTGGGCACATCGGCCAGGAGGGGGCCGGTCAGGGCGGCGTGGCGGGCCTGCTTCTCGGCGCGTTTGCGGGCGCGTTCGGCCTCGGCTTCGGTGAGTTCGAACTGGATCAGGGGCCGGTCGGTGATGCCCTGCCGGGTGCGGTGGTCCTCCAGCCAGTCGCGCAGGCGGGCGGTGGAGTGGCAGTCGTCGCGGTTGTAGGCGCCGATGTCGGCGAGTACCTGGGCGGCGCGGTCGTGGTCGCCGTGGCCGGTGGCGCTCAGGTAGGCGGCGTAGGCGTCGATGCTGGAGGTGGCGGTGGTGACGTCGCCAGAGCGTGCGGCGCCCAGGTAGAGGGGTTCGAGGTACTTGATGGAGTAGGAGCGCTGGGACACGCGCAGGCTCTTGCGGACCACGGTGTACAGGTCGACGAGCCGGTTCTCGCGCAGGAGCCGGTTGACCTCCTCCTCACGGGTGGCGAACTCGGAGCTGAGGTGTTTGAGGCGGTCGACCTCGTAGGAGGCGTAGTGGTAGATGTGGGCGTTCTCGTCGGTGTCGATGCGCGCGCAGGCGAAGTCGACGAAGTCCTCCAGGGCCTTCTTCTCCTGGGCGCGGTCGTGGGCCCAGTAGGTGTGGAAGGTCTCGGTGCCGTGTTCGTCCTCGGTGGTGGCGCCGAACAGGTATTCCAGGCCGCGGCCGCCCTCGCGCGAGTGGTAGGGGTAGCCCTCCATGTCGAAGAACACGTCGCCGGGGCTGGGGGCGGGCAGGGTGGCCAGCCCCTCGGGTGAGAACACCTCGGCGGTGACGGTGCCCTGGGGGTTGTGGGGGGTGCGGGTGGTGTCCTGGCGGACCTGGAGGGCGGCTTGGGCGCGCAGTTGGTCGAAGGAGCGGCGGGGCAGGGTGGTGGGGCGCTGGTCGTCGTGGGCGTGGGCCAGGGCGTCGATGGTGCCCAGGCCGGCGTCGGTGAGTTTGGCGGCCTGGTCGGTGCGCAGCCCGGCGACCAGGGACAGGTGGCGGGCGGCGGTGCGTCCGCCCGTGCACCAGGTGTTGTAGCCGCAGCCCTCGCAGGAGGTGCGGGGCTCTCCCCAGGTGGGGGCGGGCAGGGTGGGGGGTTGGGCGAGGCGGTGGAGCAGGCGGTGGGTGACGGTGGTGAGGATGGGGGTGAAGTCGGCGGTGTCCAGGGTGTGGGTGTGGCCGTCGCCGGTGAGCAGGTGCATGTGGTGGGGGGTGTGGCCGGTGGCGACGGCGACGGCGGCGGCGTAGGCGGCGAGTTGGACGACGGCGCCGGGGCCGGGGCGGCGGGCGAGTTTGGTGTCCCAGGGTTCGTAGGACCAGGGGGTGGGTGCGGGGGTGCGGGCCTGTCCGGTGGCGGGGTCCAGGTCGGAGCGGATGAGGAAGTCGGCGCGGCCGTGGAAGGCGACGGCCGGTGTGGTGGGGGTGGCGGCGCTCAGGGGGTGGTGGAAGCTGCCCTGGTAGATGACGGGTGCTCCGGCGGCCATGGCCTGGGTGGTGGCGGTGGCGGCGGCTGCCAGGGAGGCGTCGTCGGGGCGGGGTTCGTCGATGTGCACGACCTCGCCGAACAGGGCGGTGAGGCGGTCGAGTTCGGCTTGTTCGTGGATGTGGCCGTGGTGGGCGACGAGGGGGTCGACCTTGTCGGGGGAGGGCGCTCCGGGCAGGCGGGCGGCCAGCGCGGTCTTGAGGGCGCTGCGGTGGTCGCACTCCAGGGTGTCGACGAGGTCGGTGGGTGAGACGACCCAGCCGGTGGTGGTGCGGAACAACGCCCCTGCTCCCTGTGTGTTCGGTGGTGGGTGGGTGCTGGGGATTGTGCCACGTCGGGGTGACGTGTGGGGGCATGCGCGCGCGTGTGCCCCGCTCCGATGTGGGGGGCGGGGCACACGGGGTCTGCGCGGGCTCAGGTCGTGGGTTAGCCGACGACCTGCCACTCGACCTGGCCGACGCCGGCTCCGGTGCCGATGATCTGGTCGAACGCGGCCGTGGACAGGTCCAGGCAGCGCCCGTCGATGTAGGGGCCGCGGTCGTTGATGCGCACGGTGACGGACTTGCCGTTGCTGGGGTTGGTGACCTGCACCTGGGTGTCGAAGGGCAGGGTCTTGTGCGCTGCGGTCATGGCGCTGGGGTCGAAGGACTCGCCGTTGGCGGTGGAGTTGCCGGCCAGGTCGGCGCCGTAGAAGGACGCCTGGCAGGTGCCGCCGTCGCCGCCGGCCTGCTCTTGCCCGGTCTCGGACTCGGGCGCGGGCTCCTCCTCGTCCTCCTCCTCGGGTTCTTCGAGGACGTCGGAGGCCTCGGAGCTGGTGCTCTGGGTGGCGGAGCTGACGGCGTTCTCGGCCTGCTGGAGGGTGTCCTGCCCCGCCTGGGGGGTGGCGTCGTCGGCGACCAGGGGGTCGGGGTCGGCGTCGGGGACCCCCGCGGCGTTGGTGGCCGTGTCGGGGTCGGCGCCGGAGGCGATGACGGCGGCGGTGGCGGTTCCTGCCACGAGCAGGGTCAGACCTGTGGCCGAGGCCAGGATCAGGGTGCGCTTGCGGCGGCTGCGCTTGGCGGCGACGCGGGGGCCGACGGCGGGTGCGTCGGTGTGGTCGTCTTCGACCGGTGGGGTCTGGGGCTCGTGTTTGCCCACAACGAAGTCCTTCGAACGGGAACAGGGCGTGGCGGACCGCTCCTGGGCGGGGGGTGCGACGCCCCGAAGGGGTGCGGGAGGGCGTGGCACGGGCGGAGCCGGGACCACCGGTGGTGGTGCACGGGGTCTGGGCGCAGAGCTTAGGGGTAACGCGAGCGTAACGGTACCGGAAAGTGTGGGTTTGTGGAACTTGTCACCCGGTGATGTGGGGTTCGGGCAGGTCGGGGCGTCGCGGGGGGACGCCGTCGGGGAAGAGGCGGCGGGCCGGGTCGGGCAGGTGTACTCCGCTGAGCTGGGCGACGGCCTGGGCCAGGGCGGGGTTGTCCAGGTGCCCGCCGACGGTGCCGATCATGGTGGCCAGGGTGGGCAGGGGCGGGGCGCCCAGGGCGGCCACGGCGTAGCGTGCGGCCACGGCGGGGGTGCGGGAGGCGCCCGCCCAGCAGTGCAGGAGGACGCGTTTGCCCTCGGCGCGCAGTGCGGCCACGGCCGCGGCGGCCTCGTCCAGGGTGAAGTGCACGTTGGCGTTGGCGGTGGGGCGGTCGTGCATCCACACCCGTACCCAGTCGGAGGCGGGCAGGTGGGGGGCGTCCTGGGGGTGGGTGCGGCACAGCGAGACGACGGCGTCCACGCTCTCGGGGTGGTGGCGCAGGTGGTCGAGGTTGCCGAGCAGGACCTGCGGGTCCATGGGGTGGGGGACGGCGAAGGGCGGCAGGCGGCGGGGTTGCTCGACCAGGACGGGGTGCTCGGGCCAGGCGGTGGGGTGGGTGCCGCGCACGGCGGTCAGCGCCGCGGTCGTCAGGGCGTGGGGGTCCAGGGTCTCGGACATGCGGCGCAGGGCGTGCAGGGGGACGGCCGAGGCGCCCCACAGGGCCCCGGCCAGGGCGCCGGTGTACATGGCGGCCCCGTCTCCGGCGGTGGTGTACGCGGACCAGACGGCGTCGACCAGGTGGGCACAGGCGAAGGAGCCCCGTGCGGGGTCGTGGGCGGGGCGCGGTGTGCGGGTCAGGGCCCGCCAGGAGGCGCCCAGGGGGTCGTCGGTGGTGGTGTGCTCCAGGTCGGGAGCCCTGCCGGGCGGGGTCCCGGTGCGGGCGGTACTGCGCAGGACCTGGACCCAGGCCTGTTCGGTGGGGTCCTGGGGCGGGTCGGGGATGCGCGCGGTGGCGGTCAGCCCGCTCAGGGCGGACCGCACCAGCAGGGGCAGCCGGGCGGAGGAGTCGGTGAATCCGCGGGTCAGGTCGGTGGGGGCTCCGATCAGGGCGGCGGCCACGGGCGCGCCGAGCATCGCGCCGATGGACCTGTCGGCTGCGGGGTCGTGGAAGTCGGGTGCGGTGGCGGGTACTGCGGGCATGGCCGTCCTCGTGGGCGCGGTGGGATGGTGCTGGGTGGTGTCCCAGAGGTGGTCTTCCCGTGCGGGCCCGGTGTTGCGCGCGTGTTGCCGGTTGTGGCCATCGGCGGTTCGGCCGGCCCCGCCCCAGGAGCGCGGCGCCCCCGGCGGCCGTGTCGAGCGCAGCGGGATGGCGGTGGATCGAGCACCAACCTGTCGGTGTTCTTCCTCCGGCGGGCTGTAGCGTGACCGTTCATGGCGGTCCTTGTCATCGGTGGTAGCGGGTTTCTCGGCCGCGAGGCCGTCCGGCAGTCGTTGGCCACAGGCCATCGGGTGGCCGCCACGTATAGGACACGACGGGCCGACACGGCCGGGGCAGCCTGGTCCGCTGTGGATATCCGGGACCGCCGCCAGGTCGCCGAACTGGTGACCGCCGTGCAGCCGGACGTGGTCATCAACGCCGCGTTCCGGCAGACCGCGGCCGGTGCAGTGGGACTGCTGGCCGTGGTGGCCTGGTCCTCGCTGGGGAGCACTGAGCACAGGGCCCCTTAGGGGGTAGGCAGGCGCCCTGTCCCCGTGCTCGGGTCCGACAACCACAGCACGGAGACGGGCCCCGCCCGCGCGGGACCCGTTCAGGCGGGTTGGAGCAGAGCGGCGCGGCGGTAGCGGTCCGCCACGGCGTGGGCCACACCCGGGTCGGGGCACAGCGGTCGGGCCACCGCGTCGGCGCCCGCGTGGGCGAGCCGGTCGTGGAACAGCCCCGGTGCGAGCAGCCAGCTGGCCACGACGACGCGTCGGTGGCCCCGGGCGCGCAGGTGGGCGACCTGGTCGGCGACGGTGGGGCTGCCGGTGGCGATGAACCCGGTCGTGACGGGTACGCCCAGGCGCCGGGCCAGCAGGGCGGTGGTGTGGGCCAGTTCGGCGCCCGCGTGGGGGTCGGAGGTGCCGGCGCAGGCCAGTACCACGGCGTCGCCGGGCCGGTAGCCGGCCTGGGTCAGGCGGCGCACGGCGGTGTCCAGCACGGCGGGGTGGGCGCCCAGGGCCGGGGTGATGACGGCGTCGGCGCGGCCGGCCCGGGCGAGCTGGGCGGGGATGTCGGTGCGCACGTGGTAGCCCGAGGCCAGGAAGGCGGGCACGACCACCAGGGGGCCGGGGGTGGTGGCCGCGACGTCGCCGACGGTGGGGGTGAGCACGTCGGCGAAGGCCAGCCGTGTGGGTTGCCCGGTCAGTTCCCCTACGCGCAGGGCCAGGGAGTGGGCCACGGCGGTGCCGTGGGGGTTGCGGGTGCCGTGAACGGCCAGCAGCAGCGTCGGTTGTGTGTGCATGGCTCTCAGGTGTGGGTGGTGGTGCGGGTGGGCCGGGAGTGGGGGCGGGTCAGGGCTGCGGTGCGCACTCGGAGGTGTCCATGGCCAGGCGGTAGCCGCGTTTGACGACCGTCTGGATGATCCTGGCGTCGCCCAGGGCGCTGCGCAGGCGTGCGACCGCCGTCTCCACGGCGTGCGCGTCGGCGTCCTCGCCCAGGCAGGTCAGCAGGCGGGTGCGGTCCAGGACCTGGCCGGGGCGGCGGGCGAGTTCGCGCACCAGGCGCATCAGGGTGGGTGAGAGGGTGTGCACGGTGCCGTCGACCAGGACGGCGTGGCCGCGCAGGCGTAGCCGGTGTCCGGCCACGCCCAGGGTGGGAAAGCGTGCGGGCAGTTCCTCGGTGAGGGTGCGCACCTGGGCGCCGATGCGGGCGCGTTCGGGCCACACGGTGGGGATGTCGTGGGCCATGAGGGGGCGGGCGGTGACCGGCCCCACGCACATGGCCAGGACGTCGCCGCGCAGGGCCTGGACCAGGGCGCTGGTGCGGCCGGTGGTGTGGGCTCGGGCCAGGAGCCCGGCGGCGGCGGGGGCGCTGGTGAAGGTGACGGCGTCCACTCCCCCGTCGGTGACTGCGTCGATGAGCCGGTCCAGGGGTGCGACGTTCTCGGGTTGGGTCCACCGGTAGACGGGGACCTCGACGACGTCGGCGCCGGCCAGGCGCAGGGCGGCGGTGAAGTCGGGCAGGGGTTCGCCGTGGAGTTGGATGGCCACGCGCAGGCCGCTGACGCCCTGTTCGAGGAGGTAGTCCAGGACCTCGGCGGAGGACTCCGAGGGCGGTGACCACTCCTCGGTGAGTCCGGCGGCGCGGATGGCGCCCTTGGCCTTGGGTCCGCGGGCCAGGAGGCGGGAGGCGCGCATGCTGGCCAGGAGGTGGTCGGCGGTGCCCCAGGTCTCGCAGGCCTCGACCCAGCCGCGGAAGCCGATGCCGGTGGTGGCGATGACGACGTCGGCGGGGCGCCGGGCGAGTTCGTCGGAGACCGAGGCCAGGCGTTGGTCGTCGCTGAGGGGGACGATGCGCAGGGCGGGTGCGGCGATGACCTGGGCGCCCTTGCGCTGGAGCAGGGCGCTGAGTTCGTCGGCGCGGCGGGCGGCGGTGACGGCCACCGTGAACCCGGCCAGGGGGGCTGTGGTCGCGGGCGTGCCTGTGCCGGGCCGGGGGTGGGCGGCGGGCGCGGTGGGGGGTGGCGGTGACGCGGAGGTGCTCACGGTGACTCCTCTTGGGCGCGGGTGCTGATCTGGACGGTGGTGCCGGTGTCGCGGACGGCCCAGGTGCCAAGGCGCACCTGGGGGGTGTCCAGGCTCTGTCCGGTCCGCAGGGAGAACACATTCTTGAGCATGGGCGAGGCGATCGTGGGTTCGCCACGGCGGTCGCCGACGATACCGCGGGACAGGACCGCGGCCCCGGTGAAGGGGTCGATGTTGTCGACGGCGAAGAGCTGGTTGTCGCGGGTGCGGAAGAGGGCGGCCTGGCGGCCGTCGGGGAGCAGGACGGCCACGCCGTCGTCGGTGCCCAGGCGGTGGGCGGGGCAGGCGTCGATCCACAGTGCGGGCGGGGCGTGGGTGGTGGTGGCGGTCATCGGGTGGCCTCCTGGGGGCGGGGAGCGGGCATGCCGAGGTCGAGGGGGGCACCCGGGACGGGTTGGTCGCGGGTGGTGGTGAAGCTGATGGTGGGGTCGGGTGTGTCGGGTGCGTTGGCGAAGGACTCGAAGCGGGCGAGTTTGGCCGGGTCGGACAGGACGGCGGCCCACTCGTCGGTGTAGGCGTGCACGTGGTCCTCCATGGCGGTTTCGAGTTCCTGGGCGATGCCCAGGGTGTCGTGGACCACGACGTCGCGCACGTGGTCCAGGCCTCCGTCCATGGACTCGATCCAGGGTGCGGTGCGCTGGAGGCGGTCGGCGGTGCGGATGTAGAACATCAGGAACCGGTCGATGTAGCGGATGAGGGTCTGCTCGTCCAGGTCTGAGGCCAGGAGTTCGGCGTGGCGGGGTGTGAAGCCGCCGTTGCCGCCCACGTACAGGTTCCAGCCCTGGTCGGTGGCGATGATCCCGAAGTCCTTGCTGCGGGCCTCGGCGCACTCGCGGGCGCATCCGGAGACGGCGGACTTGAGTTTGTGGGGTGAGCGCAGGCCCCGGTAGCGCTCCTCCAGGCGGATGGCCAGGCCCACCGAGTCCTGGACGCCGTAGCGGCACCAGGTGGTGCCCACGCACGACTTGACGGTGCGCAGGGACTTGCCGTAGGCGTGCCCGGACTCGAATCCGGCCTCGACCAGGCGGGTCCAGATGGCGGGGAGCTGTTCGAGGCGGGCGCCGAACAGGTCGATGCGCTGGCCGCCGGTGATCTTGGTGTAGAGCTGGAAGTCGCGGGCGACCTCGCCGATGACGATGAGCTTGTCGGGGGTGATCTCGCCGCCGGGGATGCGGGGCACCACCGAGTAGGTGCCGTTGCGCTGCATGTTGGCGAGGTAGCGGTCGTTGGTGTCCTGGAGTGTGGCCTGTTCGCCTTCGAGGATGTGCCCGCCTCCCAGGGAGGCCAGGATCGAGGCGACGGCGGGTTTGCAGATGTCGCAGCCCTGGCCGGTGCCGTGGTTCTCGATGAGGGCGGAGAACGTGGTGGTGCCGGTGGCGCGCACGATCTGCAGGAGTTCGGCGCGGGACTGGGTGAAGTGCTCGCACAGGGCCTTGGACTGTTCGATGCCGGCCTGGGCGAGGATCTGCTTGAGCATGGGCACGCACGACCCGCAGCTGGTGCCCGCCCGTGTGCACGCCTTGAGGTCGGCGACGTCGCAGGCGCCCTCGGTGTGGATGGCTTCGGTCAGGTCGCCCTTGGTGACGGCGTTGCAGGAGCAGATCTGCGCCGAGTCGGGGAGGGCGTCGGCGCCCAGGGCGGCGCCGCCCTCGGGGGTGATGAGGGTGAGCGGGTCGCCGGGCAGGGGCGAGCCGATCAGGGGGCGCAGGGTGGCGTAGGCGGTGGCGTCGCCGACGAGGATGCCGCCGAGGAGGGTGGTGGCGTCGTCGGACAGGACGAGTCTGGCGTAGCGGCCGCCGGCGGCGTCGTTGACGACCACGTCCAGGCAGTCGGTGGTGCGGCCGTGGGCGTCGCCGAAGCTGGCCACGTCCACGCCCAGGAGTTTGAGTTTGGTGGAGGTGTCGGCGCCGGTGAAGGTGGCCTGGCCGCCGAGGAGGCGGTCGGCGACGACCTCGGCCATGGCGTTGCCGGGGGCGATGAGCCCGTAGACGGTGCCGCGGTGGGCGGCGGCCTCGCCGATGGCGTGGATGCGGGTGTCGGAGGTGGTGCAGGTGTCGTCGATGACGATGCCGCCGCGTTCGCCGACCTGTAGGCCGGCGGCGCGGGCCAGGTCGTCGCGGGGTCGGATGCCCACCGAGAACACGACCAGGTCGGCGTCCAGGCGGGTGCCGTCGCCGAGCAGGAGGCCGCTGACGCGGCCGCCCTGTCCCGCTTCGACGGCGGTGGAGGCCGATCCGGTGTGGATGTGCACGCCCAGGTCGGTGACGAGGTTGCGGAGCAGGCCGCCTGCGCCCTCGTCGATCTGGGCGGGCATCAGGTGGGGGGCGAGTTCGACGACGTGGGCTTCCACACCCAGCAGCCGCAGGGCGTTGGCGGCCTCCAGGCCGAGCAGGCCTCCGCCGATGACCACGCCGGTGCGTGCGCCTTGGGCGGAGGCGGTGATGGCGTCCAGGTCCTCGATGGTGCGGTAGACGTGGCAGCCGGGCAGGTCGTGGCCGGGGATGGGTGGCACGAAGGGGGTGGAGCCGGTGGCCAGGACCAGCCGGTCGTAGTCCAGGGTGCGTCCGGAGGCGGTGGTGACGGTGCGGGCGGCCGTGTCCAGGGTGGTGGCGCGTTCGTTGACGTGGACGTCCACGTGGGGGCCGCGCAGGTCGCCCAGGGACAGGTCTTGGGCGCTGGCGCCGTCGAAGTAGGAGGAGAGTGCGACGCGGTCGTAGGCGGTGCGGGGCTCCTCGCCCACGACGGTGACGTGCCAGCGGTGGGCGCTGTCGCGGTCCCGCAGGGCTTCGACGAGTCGGTGGCCGACCATGCCGTTGCCGATGACGACGAGTTCTTCCATGGTGGGCGGCTCCTCCTGGTGCGGGGTCGGACGGTTCTCAGGCAACCCGCAGGGTGTTACCCGCGCATCAGCCTTGTGTGTCGCCGTTGTTTCGATGTGCTGTCACCCCAGGTGGGGGCTGCGTGATTCGTGTGCGGGGGCGGCGTAGGGCCAGTCCGGGGCGGGTGCGGGCGGTGTGCGGGGGCGGGTGGGTGTTGGGTCACACCGGGCGGGTGCGGGGCGTGGACAGCGGGTGCGGAGTCGGCCAGGATGGTCGGCGATGCACACGAGCACCGACCCGCGCCGGGCGCGCGCCCTGTCCTGCCTGTCCGCTCTGTCCGTGGGCGATGCCTTCGGTTCCCAGTTCTTCGTCCCCGGGAACCGGGCCTGCCTGGAGGGGCGGGTGCTGCCTCCTGGTCCCTGGCGGTGGACGGACGACACCGAGATGGCGGCGTCGGTGCACGCCGAGGTGGTCAGGGGCGGGGTGGTGGAGCCCGATCGCCTGGTCGCCTCCTTCGCGCGCCAGCACGATGCCGACCGGGGGTACGGTCCGGCGACGGGGCGTCTGCTGGGCCTGGTGCGTGAGGGCGGTGACTGGCGGGAGTTGGCGTCGGGGCTGTTCGAGGGGGCGGGTTCGTTCGGTAACGGTGCGGCGATGAGGGTGGCGCCGTTGGGTGCCTGGTTCGCGCACGACCCGGCCGCGGCGGCCGAGCAGGCGGCGGTGAGCGCGCGCGTCACCCACACCCATCCCGAGGCGGTGGAGGGCGCTGTGGCGGTGGCGGTGGCCGCGGCCCTGGTGGCGGGTGGTGGGCCGGCGGATCCTGGGCCCCTGTTGGACGGGGTGATCGCGCACCTTCCGGCGGGGCGCATGCGCGAGGCGGTGCGCGGTGCGCGTTCGCTGTTGGTCACCGGTAGGCCAGAAGGTGCGGCCCGGGTGCTGGGTAACGGTTCTGGGGCCAGTGCCCTGGACACGGTCCCCTTCACGCTGTGGGCGGCGGCCCGGTACCGGCATGGTTTCGCGTCGGCGATGTGGGCGACCGCCGCCGCGGGCGGGGACGTGGACACCACCTGCGCGATCGTGGCGGGGATCTTGGGTGCGGGTCTGCCCGGTGGTGGGGTGCCTGTTCAGTGGGCCGAGCGCACCGAGCCCCTGCCCGGGTGGGCGTTGGAGGGCTGAAGCCCGCCGTGTGGGGTGCTCTCACTGCGGTGGCGGCCCCGTCGGGGAGGGCCCGGTGCCCGTGTCCGGTGCGGGCGGTGGGGGTTGCTGTGGTCCCGGGTCCGGTGGAGCCGGTCCTTGGCCTGTCCCCTGCCGGCCCGGGGTGTGCCCTGGGGGCGGCAGGGGTGCCCCGGTGAGGATCTGCTGCCGGTGGTGGTCGCGCCCGCGCGCGGTCAGCACGATCACCGTGATGCCGGCGGCCAGGCCCAGCAGCGGTGTCAGGAACAGCAGGGTGAGTCCTGCGGCCACCTCGGCGAACCACCAGGGGCCGGATCCCATCCCGGGGGCCAGGACGTGGGTGCTGGACTCCGGTGCCAGGCAGGTCAGGGTGTGCTCGCCCTGTTCGGTGAGGTCGAAGGAGCCGACGAGCCGCCATGACTGTGCGCGGGGGCTGTCCGTCTCGTAGTCGTAGGGCGCCTCCCCCATCGTGATGTCCTCACCGGTGGGGCTGGTGACCACGCACTGGTCCTCGCCTGCGCCGGCGGGTGAGGCGTACAGCAGCCAGGTGCGGTCGGGGTGGCGTTGGGGGTCGACGGTGAAGCCGACGCTGGCGGTGCCGCGGGTGCGGGCCTCGAAGGCGGGTGGTGTGAGCGCGTGCAGGAGCAGGGCCGCGCACAGGACCAGGCCCGTGAGCAGTGACAGCGGGATGAGGGCGCCGCCCACCCAGTACCACGGGCGCCCGGGGCGCAGGACGCGGGCGTCCACTGCCGGCGGCGGGCCGCCGGGGCCGACAGGCGAGTGTGCCATGGGGTGAGTGTGGCACGTCCCTCCTGCGGGTTCGGCTGATCTTGCCGAGGTTTGGGGTCGCCTTGGCCAAGGTGGGGGTCGGGGTGGTTCAGGGGCTGTCCGGTTGTGGGTTCTGGGCGTGGTCGTGGCGTTCGCGGGCGGCGCGGATGTCCTGGCGGTGCAGGGTCGCCCAGTGGTCGAGTGCGCTCAGGGGTTCCAGGAGGGTGCGTCCCAGGTCGGTGAGGGCGTAGTCCACCCGGGGCGGGACGCTGGCGTGCGCGGTGCGGCTGACCAGGCCGTCGCGGACCAGTGCGCGCAGCGTCAGGGTGAGCATGCGCTGGCTGATGCCGTCGATGGCGCGGTGGAGTTCGCTGTAGCGGTGGGTGCGCCGTCCCAGCATGACGATGATCAGCACGCTCCACTTGTCGCCGACCCGGTCCAGGACTTCGCGGACCGGGCAGTCCTGGGGTGTGCGTTCGGTGGAGGGAACACGGGTGTGCGTCTGGGACATCGATGTGCCTTCTTGTGTCTGGGTCGGGACCATTCCATACTGACTGGTCATGTGGTTACGCACAATAAGTATGTGAGGGGTCGATGTGAGCGGGAGTAGCCCGCAGCCGGGGACCGGGCCGTGGGAGGCCGACCGGGCGCCGCGGCCGCAGGACGCCGAGGACGAGCGCCCCCTCGCCGCGGTCGCGGGTCTGGTGTTGCTGGGAGTCGAGGACGCGCCGACGTGCTCGGACGGAACGTGTTGGTGAGTGAGGGGATGGTCCGTGCAGGTCGAGGTGTGGTCCGACATCGTGTGCCCGTGGTGCTACATCGGCAAGAGGCGCTTGGAGAGGGCGCTGGAGCAGTTCGAGTACGCCGACCGGGTCGAGGTCCTCTGGCGTAGTTTCCAGCTCGACCCCTCCTACCCGCAGGGGCGGAGCCAGCCGGTCCACGACGCCCTGGCCGCGAAGATGGGCACGACCCGGGAGCGGGTGCGCGCCATGACCGACCAGGTTCGGAGGGTGGCCGCGGACGAGGGGCTGGAGTACGACTTCGACAACGGGGTCATGGTCAACACCTTCGACGTGCACCGCCTCGTCCACCTGGCGCAGAGCCGGGGCCTGGGCGCGCAGGCGCACGAGGCGTTCATGCACGCCCAGCTCGTGCAGGCGCGGGACCTTTCCGACACCGAGACCCTGGTGGAGGTGGTCGCGCGGATCGGTGTGGACGCCGAGGAGGCCCGCCGGGTGCTCAAGGGCGAGGACTACGCCGAGCAGGTCCGCGAGGACGGTGCCGCCGCGCAGCGGCTCGGCGGGAACGGGGTGCCGTTCTTCGTGATCGACCGCGCCTTCGGTGTGTCGGGTGCCCAGCCCGTCGAGGTGTTCGTCTCGGCGTTGGAGAAGGCCTACCGGGCCGCGCAGGTCTGAGCCTGTCCGGGGGTGGGCGCCCCCAACGGGAGGGGGCTCCCTCTCACGGGGGAGCCCCCTCCCGCTCGTTGGGGAGGTGCGGGGCGGGTGGTGCGCGCCAGGGTGGGGGCATCGAGTCCGTACCACCCCAGGAGCAGACCATGGCTGCACACCCGTCCCTTTTCGACTCCGGCGCCGATCCGGGGCACGCCCGGCACGGCCGTGCCACGACGGTGCCCTGGGCCGCGCTGGCGTGGTCGGCGGCCGCGCTGGCCCTGGGCCTGGGCTGGCTGTCGGGGGTGCTGCCCCTGAGCGTGGGGGAGACCCCGGGGCTGGGCTCGTTCTTCTCCGGCCGCGGTGAGGCCCTTCCCGTGGTGCTCGCCCTGGCCCTGGGGTCGGTGGGTGCGGTGTGCTCGGTGCTGATACTGCGCGGCGGCGGGGGCCGTGCGGTGGAGGCGGGGGCCTGGGCCCTGGCCGCCCTGGCCCTGCTGGTGTTCGTGGACGGGAACCTGCTGGCCCTGCTCGGCTACACGATGATCATGCCGGTGGCGGGTTGGGTCGTTCCCGGCCTGGCCGAGATCTGGTTGCTCACGGTGGTGGAGCCCGCGAGCCTGACCGGTCTGTTCTTCACCGCGGGGGTGGCGGTCTGGGTGGTCGCGGCCCTGACGCACCGGCGGGCGGTGGCCGGTGCCTGCGTGTGGTGCGGGCGCGGCCCGCAGTGGTCGGCCGGCGCCGAGCGGGGCACCCGGGTCAGGGCGCTGCGCGCGGGCCGCATCGCGGTGGCCGTGGGGGCGGTGACCTCCCTGCTCTACCCGTCGGTGCGTATCCCGTGGCTGTTCGGGGTCCCGGTCGGGATGAGCGAGGAGGACTTCGCGGCGATCTCCGCCGACCCGTTCACGCTGGTGATCGGTGTGGGGCTGGGGGCGGCGGGGCTGGTGGGCGCGGTGCTCATGCTGGGGCTGGTCCAGGGCTGGGGCGTGCGGTTCCCGCGGTGGATGGTGGGCCTGGCCGGGCGGCGGGTTCCGGTGGCGGTGGCGGTGGTCCCCGCGACACTGGTCGCGGTGGCGCTGGTGGCGATGGGCCGCGGTGCCCTGACCGAGATTCTGCGCGGGGGGCCCGAGACGATGGTGCTGGACGCCCACGGCGTGGTGTTCGTGTCGATGGGGGTGTGGGGTCTGGCCCTGGCTGCGGCCACCGCCGCCTACGCGGTGCGCCGCCGGGCGGAGTGCGGACGGTGCGGGAGGGGCCTGCCCGAGGTGGCGCCCGGCGGCATCGGGGCCGTGGCGGGCTGAGCGGCGCACCCTGGGTGGTGGTGGGGCGGGGTCGGTGCGCCCAGCCACCACCCCAAATTGGACTTTCGGCTCGAAATATGGCAAACCGGGTAGAGGTTCGGAAGTAGTTGCCACCTCGCGAGATTCCGAGGTCATGCCATGTCGGTGAACGGGTCCAACGAGCTGATGACGTCCCTGGTGAGGGCTGGACACCTCGCCGCCTTCGAAGAGCTCCCCTCCCTTGTGGCGCACAAGGCCGCGGCCGCGGACCTCACCGAGGCCCGTATCTACCTCGCCGACCGCCAGCAGCAGGTCCTGCGCGAGGTCACGGGCCTGGGCCTGGACGCACACCAGGGCGGGGACGACCTGCAGATCGACGGGACCACTGCCGGACACGCCTATGTCATGGGGGTGACCGTGACCGCCGGGAACCGGGGCCACTACTGGGTTCCGATCCTGGACGGGGCCGAGCGGCTGGGCGTGCTCCACGTGGCCTACAAGGGCGACCCCGACCGCTCCGCGATGCGCGACCTGGCCGCGATGGTGAGCCTGCTGGTCATCGCCAAGCGCTCCAACAGCGACGCGCACGCCCGCCTGGTGAGGATCAGCCCCATGTCGGTCTCGGCGGAGATGCAGTGGACCCTGATGCCCCCGGGCACCTTCGCCGACTCCCGGGTGACCATCTCCGCCGCCACCGAGCCCGCCTACGACAACGCCGGGGACTCCTTCGACTACGCCCTGGCCGGGGAGATCGCCCACCTGGCCATGTTCGACGCCATGGGCCACGACACCGCCGCCGGGCTGATCGCCAACCTCGCGGTGGGCTCCTTTCGCAACGAGCGCCGGCGCGGTGTCCCGCTGGAGGAGATCCCCCGGGGCGTGGAGGGCACCCTGATCCAGGAGTTCGTCCGCACCCGGTTCGCCACCGCCATCCTGGCGGAGCTGAACCTGAGCACCGGCGAGCTGAGCTGGGTCAACTGCGGCCACCTGCCGCCCATCCTCATCCGGGGGGAGGAGATCCGCGACCTGGACTGCGTACCCTCCCACCCCCTGGGCATGGACCTGGGGCTGCCCGTGACGGTCTGTCACGAGCAGCTCGAACCCGGCGACCGCCTCCTGCTCTACACCGACGGCATCATCGAGGCCCGCGACTCCGAGGGCAAGGAGTTCGGCGTGGAGAGGTTCGTGGACTTCGTCATCCGCCACCAGGCCGACAGCATGCCCGTCCCCGAGACGCTGCGGCGCCTGGTCCACGCGGTCCTGGACTACCACCACGGCCAGTTCGGCGACGACGCCACCGTCCTGTTCTGCGAGTGGCACGGCTGAGCCCGCGCGCGGGGCGCGGTGCCCGGCCGCCGCGCGCGGTCAATCCGGGCGCCGGGCCACCACCGAGAAGTTCAAGGGGATCCTGGGGGCGCCCTCGGGAAGCCGCCACCCCTGCGCACACGCCACGAGGCCGGGGAAGGCGTGCCAGTCCATGAACGGGTGCTCCCCGAGCGCCTCGATCACCAGGCCGGCCTCCAGCAGGGCGCCGGTCACCTCCGCCAGGTCGTGGCTCCACTGGTGGTTGACGATGCGGGTGATGCCCTCCGTCGACCCGTCGGTGTAGGTGGCCGCCTCGTCGAAGGTGCGGGCGCCGCCACCGCTGAGGTAGTCGCCGCTCACCTGCCACGGCTCGAAGTCCAGCGCGCCCAGGATCGGGTGGTCGTCCCGGACCATGAACACCCCTCCCGGCTCCAGCAGGTCGTGGACCGACCGGGCCCACGAGCCCAGCTCGGGAAGCCACACGATGGCGCCCGCGCTGGTGACGACCACATCGAACCGGCGGTCGAGGGCCTGCGAGGCGGTGCGCGCGTCACCCTCCACCCACGTGAGCTGCGCGCCCTCGGCGGCGGCGATGCGCCTGGCGTGGTCCAGCGAGTTCGCCGACAGGTCCAGGCCGTGCACGTCCACGGCGCCCAGCCGGGCCCAGCACACGGTGTCGGTGCCGATGTGGCACTGCAGGTGCAGCAGCGACCTACCCGCCACCGTCCCCCCGCTCAGGTGCGGTGCCAGGACCGCGAGGTCGTTGAGGACCACACCGGAGATGCGGGAGGGGTCGGCGAGCAGTCCGTCGACGTCGTACATCGCGGACCGCGCGTGGACGTCGGCCCGCTGGTCCCAGTTGGCGCGGTTGTCGGCAACGGCCCTGTCGTGGTCGCTCATGTCCTCGGACGCCTCACTCCGTGGTTCGGGGACCGGGCGCCAGGGCGCGCACGGCTCCCGGGCATGCTCCCGGGAGCCCGCTGGTCTTGGCAACGGATTTTCCGCGCTGCCGGGGGCGGGCAGGACAAGCCGCCAAGGGGCACCTGCCTGTCCGAAGGGCCCTCACCCGTCGGCGGATTCCAGGAGCCGTTGATCGAGTGATCTGTCTTCTCCGTTGCTCTCCCCGTTCCGTTGGCTGGGTGTGGTCCCTGGGCGCGTAGCGGTTCCGGTCGGCCGCTGCTTCTTCCGCCTTGCGCCACGTAGTCTCCAGGCATGTCCGACATTCCTGCACGTTTGAGCGTGGTGACACTCGGAGCCCGGGACGTGCCCGAGCTCCGACGGTTCTACCGAGCCCTGGGATGGAAGGAGATCTCGTCCAGTAGTGACGGCTGGGCGGGTTTCCTCCTTGGCGGCGTGCTGCTTTGCCTGTATCCCATGGAGGAACTGGCCGCCGAGGCGGCGGGCGGTGCTCCCGCTCCGATCGGCTGGTCGGGGTTCACGCTCGCCTGCAACGTGGATGGTCCCCAGCAGGTGGACGCGGCGTTCGAGACCGCTGTCCGAGCCGGCGCCGCGGTCGTGGCCGAACCGGTGGACCGCCCCTGGGGAGGACGATCCGCCTATATCGCGGACCCGGAAGGCAACCGCTGGGAGATTGCCTGGGCGTCAGGAGCGAGGTTCGACGACCAGGGCTCACTGACCGCCTTCGGTGACTGAAACCTGTGCTGGAGCAAGGGCCGGCAAGCGCAGGCTCGACCATCATCGGCCGCTGGGGGCGTCAACGGTCAACAAGACGATGCGGATCGCCGGTTGGGCGAAGAACAGCATCAGGCAGGCCGCAGCCAGGGAGGGCCGGTCGGGGGGCGCGCAAACACCGGACCCGGGCGTACAATCCGCCCATAACCTCCATGACAACAGGAAAACCGGGGTGCCACATGGCGGACACGGTGTACGCGGTCGTCCCGGTGGCCGCCGCGGTACTGACGGGACTGTTCGCGGGGCTGTTCTTCGGGTTCTCGATCGCGGTGATGCCCGGCCTGGGCCGGGCCGGGGACCGCGCGATGATCGAGTCGATGCAGGGCATCAACATCGCCATCCTCAACCCGCTCTTCGCCGCGGTGTTCATCGGGGCGCCGGTGGGGGCCCTGGCCTCGGTGGTGCTCTACTCCAGCGTGGCCGAGGCTGCGGCGGCCGCCTGGTTCGGTGCGGCGCTGGCCTGCCTGGTGGCGGCGCTGGGCATCACCTTCGGGGTCAACGTGCCGCGCAACAACACCCTGGAGGAGGCCGGACCGGCCGAGCGCATCGCCGACCCGGCTGCGGTGCGCGGCTCCTTCGAGCCGGTGTGGGTGCGCTGGAACCACCTGCGCTCGCTCGCCTCGGTGGTGGCCCTGGTCTGCTCGGTCATCGCCCTGACCGTGCGCTGAGGAGGCGCTGCGGCTGCCGTCGGTGACCGGTACGCAGCGCAGGGACGTGGCGGCCGAGCCGTGTCGGGCGTGGCCACCGTCACTACGGTGCGCCCGGGCGTGTCGCCACCACCGGCCCGGCGATGCCGTGTAGAGAGGACACCATGAACAAGAGCGAACTCACCGACGCGATCGCCGCACACTCGGACATGTCGAAGGCAGCGGCAGGCAAGGCTCTGGACGCCGCTCTCGAAACGATCACCAGGGCGATGAAGGAGGGCGACGACGTCGTCCTCACCGGTTTCGGTACCTTCAGCGTCAAGGAGCGCGCCGAGCGCACGGGCAGGAACCCCCAGACGGGCGAGGCCATCAAGATCAGCGCGGCCAGGGTGCCGGGCTTCAAGGCCGGCAAGGGCCTCAAGGACGCCGTGAACTAGGGCGTGTTCCGTGGATGCTTTCGGTTGATTCGGCGCTTGCGCCGATCGCCGCGAGCGGCCTCCAGGCAATCTCTCGCAAGACGAGTAGCG